>JAUVRN010000286.1 GCA_030597645.1 Candidatus Zixiibacteriota bacterium | reverse complement strand
TCTACTACGCGCTGGTTGGAGAGGGCTACACCTATTCGGAATTGAAGGACGTTGCGGAGTTGCTCAAACGCGAGCTGTTGGTCATCCAGGATGTCAAGAAGATCGTCTTCTTCGGCGAGCAGAAGGAAACCATCTGGGTCGAGATGTCCAAGACCAAGATGGCGACGCTCGGCATCACCCGGCAGGAGATCTTCGAAACGCTGCGCGCCAAGAACCTGCCTGCGAATGCCGGCCGCATGAAGATCGGCACCGAGCACGTGGCCATCCATCCCACAGGCATGTACACATCGGAGAAGCAGTTTGGAGAGCTGCTGATCAGCAGTAAAGGCGGCAAGCTCATCTACCTCCGAGACGTGGCGGACATCTGGCGTGGCTACCAGGACCCCCCCAAGGAGATTCTCCGCTACAACGGGAAGCCCGCGATCGGCATCGCCATATCGACCATCCGCGGTGGCAACGTGGTCACTATGGGCGAGCTGATGGAACAGCGTATCGGCGAACTGACAAACCAGATCCCCGTCGGCATGGAGCTCGAGGCCATCTCGCTGCAGTCGGCCAGCGTAGTGGCAGCCATCGACGGATTCGTCATCAATCTCGCCGAGGCAGTCGCCATCGTAGTGCTGGTGCTGCTGTTCGCCATGGGTCTGCGCAGCGGCCTGATCATCGGATTCATACTGGTACTCACCATCGCCGCCACGTTCGTGGTCATGGGGTACTACGACATTACGCTGGAGCGCATATCCCTGGGGGCGCTGATCATCGCCCTCGGTATGCTCGTGGACAATGCTATCGTCGTGGTGGATGGCATGAAGGTGAAGATGGAGCAGGGCACAGACGGCCTGCAGGCGGCCAAGGAGGTGGTGGGACAGAATAGCATTCCGCTGCTGGGCGCCACGGCGGTCGCCGTCCTCGCCTTCGCCTCTATTGGCGGCATGGAAAACGGCACCGGCGAGTATACCCGGTCTTTGTACTACGTGATCCTGATCTCGCTCTCTCTCTCCTGGCTCACCGCGGTCACCACGACACCAATGATCACCAAGTTGTTCGTGCTGTCCAAAAAGGACAAATCGCGGGACCCCAATGCACCCGCGAAAGATCCGTATGCCGGCAAGGCCTACGGTGCCTACCGTACCCTGCTCCAGCTGGCCATCGCAAAACGCTGGCTGACAGTTGGGATCGTGGTTGGCCTGTTCGCGGTCTCCATGTATGGCTTCGGATTCCTGGACAGCCTCTTCTTCCCGCCTTCGACCCGGCCCCAGCTGCTGGTCGAGGTCCAGTTCCGCGAGGGTACGCACATTCGCGAGACGGAGCGCCAGGTGGCGGGCATGGAGCAGTATTTCTGGAAGTATGACGGCGTCACTGCGGTGTCGTCGGCGGTGGGCGCCGGGCACGTGCGTTTTCTGCTGACCTACTCGGTGCCCGTGGACGCTTCCCGCCACTACGCGGCGCTGCTGATCGATGTCGACGATTTCAGACTGATAGAACAGATCCTGCTCGATGTGCAGACCGATCTAGACGAAATGTTCCCCGATGCCACGGTGAACGTCAAGAAATTCATCCTGGGCCCCGGCGAGGGCGGCAAGATTCAGCTGCGTATCAACGGCCCCGACCCGGAGGTGCTCAGGGATCTGGCGGAACAGACCATGGGCATCATTCGTACCGACCCGGGTACCAAGGCGGTCCGGCACGAGTGGGGGGCCATGGTCAAAGTGGTGCGCCCCGTGCTGGCGGACGATCGTGCCCGTAGACTGGGCATCTCCAGGCCTATGATTTCCGCGGAGTTGGAGACCAATTTTTCCGGCACGACCACCGGCATCTATCGGGAAGACATCGACCTGATCCCCATCGTGGCGCGCGCGCCCGAAGCCGAGCGGCTGACGGTGGAGAACATGCGCGATCTCCAGGTGGAGAGTCCCACGGCCGGACGCATGGTACCGATGATGCAGGTGGTCAACGGTCTGGAGAGCGACTTTGAGGACGCGCGCATCTCACGATGGCATCGTACGACTATGGTGCGTCTCCACTGGGATGCCCGAACCGAACTGCCTTCGCAGGTGCTCGCGCGGCTCAAACCGAAGATTGAGGAAGCGCTCGATGTCGACGTCGACACGTACCTGGGCCGGTCGAGCCCGGGCGGCGAGTACGACTGGAGCAAGCACACGAACACCACGCTGCCGATCAAGTACGACGACAAGATCCCCTTGAAGGGTCGTCCCGGCTATTTTATCGCCTGGAGTGGCGAGGCGGAGGATTCTTCCGATGCCACGGCCCAGCTGGCAGCGAACATTCCGCTCTACTTCGGGATGATGATCCTCGTGGTCATCCTCCTGTTCAACGCGTTCCGGCAACCGGCTATCATCTGGCTGACCGTGCCCCTGGCCATCATCGGCGTGACGGCGGGCCTGCTCCTCTTCGGGGAACCGTTCGGATTCATGGCGTTGCTCGGGGTCATGAGCCTGTCGGGCATGTTGATCAAGAACGCCATCGTGCTGATCGATCAGATCGATCTGGATATCCGCTCCGGCAAGGATCGTTACCAGGCCGTCGTAGATTCGGGCGTCAGTCGTATGCGACCGGTCGTGCTGGCCGCGGCTACCACCATCCTGGGCATGCTCCCCCTGCTGCAGGACGCATTCTTCATTGCGATGGCCGTGACGATCATGTTCGGACTGTTGTTCGCAACCGTACTGACCCTCGTATTCGTGCCCGTGTTGTACACGATATTTTTCAAGATCCCGGCGCCCGCGAAGTTGGAGAGCTAGTGGGAAACGCGCACAAGCCCGACCGGCCGACTAACAGGGAGTGAAACAGATATCAAGGATCTGCGCCATGTCCGCAAAGAGTTGCCCTGGCATCAGCGGATGCAGGAGAAAAAGTACACGTTTCTCTTTGTGACGCTGATCGGGTTTCTGCTGTTCCTGCCGCTGGCCGACGATACGTGGGCACCCATCTGGCCCCTGCTCTTCTTTGGGATGCTATACTCGACGCTGGATGCGCTGGATCTCCCGCGCAAGGTGTTCCGGCTGGCCGTCGGCCTGGGAATGCTCGCGGTGGGCGTGCACCTCTTGTGGATATGGACCGGCTTCAACCCCGGCAACGTTGTAGTATTCGAGTTCATTGTCGTTCTTCTGTACTTTCTCTTCATTGCCGCCTGCATCGTCTTGTTCCTGTTGCACATTTTCACGGAAAAGGAGGTCACCGGCGACACGATCAAGGGGGGCATTGCGGTCTACTTTCTGGCCGGACTCGCATTCGCCTTTCTCTTTGATCTGGTGCTCAGGGTCCAGCCCGGCGCCCTCAATCTGAGCGGTGGTGAATTCACCTTGGCCGATCTGACGTACTATTCGTTCGTCACCCTGACGACCCTCGGCTACGGGGACATCGCGCCCCAGACCCCGGTCATGCGCACGCTGGCCTACATGGAAGCGGCCCTGGGGCAGGTGTATATTGCCGTGTTGATTGCGCGGCTGGTGGGACGCCTCGGTATTTCCAAGAAGGGCTAGTGACGCCTGGACGTCGTACTGGGCGATACACGACAGGCGGCTGGCCCGGCCGTGGCCCGGGGCCTGTTCGCCGTTACGGACCTTTAACGCCCTGAGAGCCGCTCCCCGTCGAGCGAACAGCTCTCACCCACAGCCAGTTCGAGCCACATCGACCCCAGATCCTCGGCCAGCGCGTTGCGGTAGCGTGGCGTCTTGCGCTCGTTGGAACCGCGGTACGCTCCAAAGTGGCCCGGAATCACGATCCGGGGGCTCAGGTCCCGGATGGCTTTGAGCGCATCGTGATCCTCGAGGTGCGTGTTTATGTTGATCAACACCAGGTCCGGTTGGTGTGTTTGTCCCACCTCC
>JAUVRN010000423.1 GCA_030597645.1 Candidatus Zixiibacteriota bacterium | reverse complement strand
CCTGATCTCCGTACGGGGTGCCCAGCTGCTCGACCAGTGCCAGGTGGTCGTGTACGACAATCTGATCTCGGACGAACTGATCGTCACGCTACCGCTGGGCGTCGAAACCCGATACGTGGGCAAGTGTCCCGATCATCACGCGTTGCCCCAGGAGGAGATCAACGCACTGCTGGTCACGCTGGCCCGGGAGGGCAAGCGGGTGGTGCGGTTGAAGGGTGGTGATCCATTTGTGTTCGGGCGTGGTGGGGAGGAGACACAATACCTCCGGCAACACGGGGTGCCGTTTGAAGTGGTGCCCGGTGTCTCGGCCGGCGTCGGCGTGCCGGCCTATGCGGGCATTCCGCTGACCGATCGCCGCAAGTCTTCGTTTGTCACCTTTCTCACGGGACACCAGGCGTCGGACAAGAGCTACTCCGATGTGCCCTGGTCCTGGATCGCCCGCGCGGAGCACGGGACGCAGGTGATCTACATGGGCGTGTCCGAACTCGAGGAAAACGTCCGGCGACTCCTGGAGGGGGGCATGTCTCCAGGAACCCCGGCCGTGGCGATCGAGCGCGGTACCTTTCCGACGCAGCGTGTCGTCCGCGCCGATCTCGGCACCCTGGTTGAGCACGTACGAGCGGCGGCCATCCAACCGCCGGCGCTGTTCATCATCGGGGAATCTGTGGAGCAGAGGGACACCGGCCACTGGTTCGAGGACCGGCCCTTCTTCGGACTCCGCGTCATGGTGCTGCGTCCGGCGTTCCAGGCCCGACCACTCTATACCGATCTGCGGAATCTCGGTGCGGAGGTGTTGCCCTATCCCACGATTGCGACACACGCCGAGTTCGACGAACCGGCATGGACCGCGCTTTGTGCGGCCCAGACCGACTCGCGGTGGCTCATCTTCAGCAGCGAGAACGGTGTTCGGTATTTCTTCGAACACTGGGAGAGGACGCTCGGGGATATCAGGCGGCTGGCCGAATTCAAGATCGCGGCCGTAGGCCAGGGCACGCTGAGGGCGTTGCACGAGTCCATGCTCAAGCCCGACTTTGTTCCAAAGCCTGCGTCATCCCGGGCACTGGGTGAGCAGCTGGGTACGCGATCCGATGTCCGGGGCGCACTGATTGTACGTGTGCGCGGGAACCTGGAGCCCAGACACGTCGAGACGGCCATGGAAGAGGCCGGTGGCGTGGTCCTGCCGCTCAACGTGTACAGAACCGCGCCCCTGGATTGGTCTGAAACCACGAAGGAAAAGCTCTTCGCTCACCCCCCGGACGTAATCCTGGTTACCAGCGGATCGTCGGTGGAAGGGTTGGCGGTCAATCTCTCCGACACGCAGCTGCAGGACCTGACCGCCCGCGCCCTGGATGCATCCATAGGCCCGGCGACTTCAGGCAAGCTCAGGTCGCACGGTATACACGTGGCCATCGAATCCGGTGTGCATACCATCTCGGCGTTGATCAGCGAAGTCCTGACGCATCATCAGACGACGCCGATCAAGCCGCGGCGCTGAGCCTGCGCCTCATCATCGCGGCACGGATCCTGTGCTTTGTCATCGCGGTGCGTGCAGGGTATCGGACCGGTGCCACCCACGTCTCCACAGCGCACGCGCAGCCGTCTCGAGTTCCTGCATGTTCTCTACGTCGGAGTAAAAGAGCGGCGAGGCATCGATCTCCTGTGCCCGGTTGTGACGGATGACCTCACCCGCCACACCTGGAGGCGTCACGCCGGACATGAAGAGGGTCGTCATCAGACCCAATCCCACCAGTCCGACGGCGAGTCGCGCGCCCCGACGTGTTCGTGTGCCCATGCCCGCAGCCTGCTAGACCCTTGCGGAATCGGCGAACAGCACCATGAAGGCCAGGTAGGCCACCAGGAGCGTGAGAATCAGGTTGAATGACTGCCCTACGATGTAGAGCACCATCGGCTTGCCGCCTTCCATCCGGCTGACCAGGTCCCTGAAATTGGATTCCAGCCCGATGGCCACGAACGCCAGGCAGAAAAACCACCCGCGCAGCACGCGCGTGATCGGTTTGATGTAGCTCGCTTCGACGGCCTGCACGTCGCCGTTCATCGCGGGGATCACGACAAAGGAGAACAACAGCGACGCGCCCACGAATCCGAGCACAAACTTCGGGAACCGGATCCAGATTTCCATCAGGCTGGGACGCGGCGCGCCCGGTGAGCGGTCCACCGACGTCACCCAGTAGAGCGCGACGCCAAATGCCAGCACTCCGATCAGAACGTTCTGAATCATTTTCACGACGGCGGCGACCTGCTCGGCTTCGGGGCCGAGCATGGATCCCGCTGCAACCACGGCGCCCGTGGAGTCGATCGTCCCACCCATCCAGGCGCCACCCAGGATGGGATGCATCCCAATCATTTTGATGGCCAGCGGCATGAAGATCATCATCAGCACCGTGAAGATGAGGGTCATGCCGACGCCGAGGGTGAGGTCTTCTTTCTTGGCCCGGCAGGCTGCCGCAGTGGCAATGGCTGCAGGGACACCGCACACCGATGTGGCACTGGCGATGATCATGGCCAGGGGTTTATTCCGCATTTTCAACGTGCGGACGGCAAATGCGTACATGAAGACCAGGACCACAGGCGTGACGATCCAGGCGACCATGAGGCCCGGCGGTCCCAGCACAACGATTTTCGCAAACAGGACTTCGGCGCCGAGCAGGACCAGGCCGGTCTTGATGAACAGTTCTGTTCTGGCGCCGGCCAGAAGCCAGGCCGGGGTGCCCACGGTATTGGAAATGAGGAGTCCCAGCAGCAGGGCCCACAGGGCATAGCTGAGGCCCCAGTACTTGACGTTGGTTTGGCTGGCAACCCAGTACGAGAGTGTGG
>JAUVRN010000260.1 GCA_030597645.1 Candidatus Zixiibacteriota bacterium | reverse complement strand
CTGAGGTTAACGGTCGCTGCTGTTTCGCCGTCGCTGAAGGAGAACATCTGCCGCTTGCGTACGGTTCGTGCGACGGCCTGATGTCTGGTTTTGTCATGCGCAACTTCTTCGATCTTGACCTGGCCCTGGGCGAATAGGCGCGTGTCGTGCGCCCGGGCGGCACGGCCGTGTTTCTCGAAATGGGGCACCCGTCCAATCGCCGCTGGCGTGCTCTCTGCGAGCTGTATTTTCAGAGGCTGGCTCCCGCCGTGGCGTCACGGCTGGCCGGCTCGGGCGACGCCTACCGCTATCTGCCCGGTTCGTTGGCCCGGTTTCCCGCGCAAGCCGAGGTGCAGCGGCGATTTGTGGCAAACGGTTGGCGCGCTGCGGAGTATAAGGAGTATCTTGGCGGCGCCGTGGTGGTATATCGAGCAACCAAATGATGTCATTCAACTGGACACGCGAAATCGGCAGGGCACTGGGCATCGTGGTGCTCTGGTCTCTGCTGGCCATGGCGTTCAACGCCGTTTCGCCCAGCCGGATCGCCTGGGTGGGGATCTGGCCCTCGACGTACGGAGCCGACACGGCCGTCGTTCCGCCTTCATATGTGGAAACGGATCCGCCGATCCTGCGTCTCGATCAGGCGATCGCCAAGTACCAGGCTGCCAACGTGGTGTTCCTGGATGCGCGCGACCCGGAGGACTTCGTGCTCGGTCACATCCCCGGTGCGATCAACTTTCCGTTCGACTACTACGACGATTATGCCGCGGCGGTCTTGCCGCAGCTCACGGAGGACGCCGATATCGTCACGTACTGCGGCGGTGCGGACTGCGAGCTTTCGCTCTACCTTGCACGCCAGCTCATCAACGAGGGGTTCGGCCGGGTCTCGATCTTCTTCGGCGGGAATACGGCGTGGGAGGAGGCCGGTCTGCCGTTGCGCGAGGAGCGTGGGCCCTGAAGGCACTCGGTCATCCCTGGCTCGGCATCATCGCCCGTATCGTGGTGGGCGGGATCTTCATCTACGCCAGCATCGACAAGATCCTGCATGCCGATCAATTCGCGCGCATCGTGTTCAACTACCACCTGGTGCCCGCACCGCTGATCAACATATTCGCGCTGCTCTTGCCCTGGGTGGAGTTGGGCGCCGGAATCTTTCTGGTGCTCGGCATCTGGCCGCGGGCCGCGGGGTTGGTACTGATCGCCATGGTCATCATGTTCCTGGTGGCGCTGTCGATCAACTGGGTGCGCGGCGTCAACCTGGAGTGCGGCTGCTTCACGGTCTCGTCCTCGGCCAAGGGCGCGATCGCCGGCCTGGTACTGAGGGATATCCTGCTTCTCCTGATAGCGATACAGGCCACCTTACTGGCCCGTCCCAAGGCCTGGCTCACCGATCGCGGCTAGCACGCTGTAATCCGCCCACATTTCTTTAACATGTGATCGCACCACCGGGCGGCCGGGCTCAATTTGCCGTCATGCTCCTACGACGCGTGTGGCCGGCCGTCTTCGTCCTGTTGATCCTGCCGCGGCAGGGCATCGCGCCCGCGCAAGACGTCCAGCCACAACGCCGGGTGCGCGAAACCATCGATGGGGACACCGTGCTGCTGACCGACGGGGAACGGGTGCGGTTGCTTGGCATCGACACGCCCGAACGTGGCGAGACCCTCTACGCGGAGGCCGGGCGCGGTCTCGACGGGCTCGTGCGCGATCGGGTGATTCGCCTGGAGTTCGCACACAGGCGCCGCGACCACTACCGGCGTCTTCTGGCACACATCTGGATCGGCGACACGCTGGCCAGCGAGTGGTTGCTGCGGGAAGGGCTGGCGCGCCTGTACATGTGGCCGCCGGACACGATCCATGCGACGCGATTGCTGGCGGCACAGGTGGCCGCGCGCCGGGCCCGGCGCGGCATATGGGCTCTGCCGCCGCCCGCGGCGGAGTCTGTTTACGTAATTCGCGAAGAGCGCAGACGATTTCACAGACCGCACTGTGCGAGCGCCCGCACGGGCGGTACGCGCCGCCGTGTGCCTCGTGACAGCCTTCTCGATCTCGGCCTGTCCCCCTGCCGTACCTGCCGGCCGTAGCACCCGTGACCTGAGTCAGAGGCCATTCCAGAGGCCATGGTCTAGACCAGTTCTAAATCGGACCATAACGCCGGGCCGCCGTTAGGACGGCCTGCGGCGCTCCCGATACCTAGAAACGAGCGTCCGTATCGGGCGTTCCTGGGAGGGAGACCATGCCGTCCATATTGATCGTAGATGACAAAGACAGCCTGCGCGACATGCTCACCCGTACGCTTTCCATGGAAGGCTACGAGGTGGAGACGGCCTCGGACGGTAAGGATGCTCTCAAGATGGCGGACGCGCGTCGCTTCGACGTCGTGCTCACCGATCTCAAGCTCCCCAGCATGGACGGTATCGAGATTCTCTCCCGGCTGAAGGAGCGGGACCCATCCCTGGAAGTCATCATGATGACGGGGTTCGGCACCATCGAAACGGCCGTGCATGCCATGAAGCTCGGCGCGTTCGACTTCCTCACCAAACCGTTCGATCCCGAACATCTCTCGCTGTTGCTCAAGCGGGCGCTTCAGAACCAGCGCCTGGCTGCGGAAAACGTGCTCCTCCGCGAGGAGCTCTCGACGCGTATCGGCGAATCGGAAATCATAGGTGTCAGCAGCAAGATGCACGAGGTTACGGAGCTGGTGCGCAAAGTCGCCGGCTCCGATTCGACGGTGCTGCTCTGCGGGGAGAGCGGCACAGGCAAGGAACTGTTCGCGCGCGCCGTACACATGCTGAGCGTCCGGCAGAAGCGTTCGTACGTGGCCATCAACTGTGCGGCCATCCCGCGTGAACTGCTGGAAAACGAATTGTTCGGTTCGGAGCGCGGGGCGTTCACCGGAGCGGTGGCGCGCAAGATCGGCAAGTTCGAAATTGCCAGCGGCGGCACTATATTCCTCGACGAAGTAGGGGACCTGGAGCCGTCTCTGCAGGCCAAGCTGCTCCGCGTCCTCCAGGAACGGCAGATAGAGCGGCTGGGTGGCACCAAACCCGTGCCGGTGGACGTGCGCGTGATCGCAGCCACCAACGCCGACCTGGCCGACGGCATCAAGAAAGGCAGCTTCCGCGAAGACCTGTATTACCGGCTGGCGGTTTTTCCGATCACGATCCCGCCGCTGCGGGATCGTCCCGATGACATCCCCGTGCTCGCCGAGCACTTCGTGATACGTTACGCCCAGGAGATGAAGAAGGGCAAGGTGCGTCTATCCAAAGAAGCGCGTGATCTGCTGGTAAAGTACCACTGGCCGGGCAATGTGCGTGAACTGGAAAATACAATCGAGCGCGCCATGATTCTCTGTGAACGCCGCACCATTGGGCCCGAGCAGCTGGCCATCCGCCTGCGCCGGACGGATGAGATCTACCTGCGAGAGGGCGCCGGCCTCAAGGATATCGGCCAGCATGCCTCCGCCCAGGCGGAGCGTGCCGCGATCATCCGCGTGCTCAAGGAGACGCGCGGCAACAAGCGCAAGGCGGCCAAGGTGCTGCAGATCGACTACACCACGCTCTTCGAGAAACTGAAGCGCTACACGATCGACTACAAAAACCTCTAGTGTCGTACCCCGCTACGAATCGACGGGCGGGGGGCCTCCCTTGAAGATGTAGTTCACAAGGTACACGATGTCCGCCGACGTAATGGGCGGTACTCCGTTCACGTCGCCCAGTGCCAGCGGCTGTGGCTCCGGACCCGACTTGAACACGTAGTCCACCAGTTGGATGACGTCCGCCGACGTCACGGATCCGTCCCGGTTGATATCGCCGATCTGCATCGTCTGCCAGACGAATGAGTGGAACGTCGAGAGCGCCTCCGGAGAGCGAGCCGAAAATCCCACCACGTCCTTGATAACGAAGTAGTACTCAATCGTACTCTGGTCCGCGGCCGGCTCCGGTATGGAGCCCTGCAATGTATCCTCGGCCGCGGTGAGAGCCGTCGATACGAAGGAACCGCCGTCTACCCGGTAATACAGTGAACTGGCGGCCGCATCGACCCACGTCACGGCCGTGGCCGTGGCGGAGACGGTCTCGGACGGAAACGCGGAATACACCGTATCGCCTGTGGCGATCGGGTTCACCTCGATGCTGCCCTCGTAGTCGATGGCCGCGTTG
>JAUVRN010000395.1 GCA_030597645.1 Candidatus Zixiibacteriota bacterium | reverse complement strand
GACGGCGAAACAAAAGGAGTGCAGGCGCTGGACCGAATACAACTGGCGTGACAAGTCCAAAGACGGGCAGCAGGCGGACGTGATCACCGGCGGCGTCGATGTCGGCTCCGTCAGTTCGCAGGCGGTGATTATGCTGGACGGCGAACTGTATGCCTTTTCCAACATGCGTACGGGATCGGACAGCCCCGACAGTGCCCGCAAGGCTATGAGCTGGGCGCGGGAATACACGGGCCTGACCCTCGATGACATTCACTACGTGGTGGGTACCGGCTACGGCCGCGTCAACGTGCCGTTCGCCAACCGCGCGATCACCGAGATCGCCTGCCATGCCCGCGGCGGCAACCTGATGTATGGACCGACCGTGCGGACCATCCTCGACATGGGCGGTCAGGACTGCAAGGCGATCCTCTGCGATGAACGCGGAAAGGTCTCCAACTTCCTCATGAACGACAAGTGTGCCGCCGGTACGGGCCGCGGCATGGAGGTGTTTGCCGATCTGCTCGCCATTTCTATTGAAGATGTAGGTGAACAGTCCCTCGACGTGGACGAAGAGCCGGACCCGGTCTCGTCGACGTGCGTGGTGTTCGCAAAGTCCGAGGCCACGCAGCTGCTGCGCGAAGGGTGGACCAAGAAGCGGGTGCTGGCCGCCTACTGCCTGGCCATGGCCAAGCGGGTGGTCAGTCTGCTAGAGCGGGTCGGCGTGCAAAAGGACTTCGCCATTACCGGGGGTATCGCCAAGAATAGCGGCGTCGTCACGCGGCTGGAGAGAGAGCTGGGACTCACGGCGCTCGAATCCAAATATGATGCGCAAATCGCCGGCGCACTGGGTGCGGCGCTGTTCGCCAGGGCACTGGAGCTAAAACAGCGCAAGGCCGTCGTATGAAAGCCAATTACGGTTACATGGACGGCAGCGGGGAATTCTACATTACGATCGACACCGATCTCTGCATCGAATGTACCGAGCATGGCTGCGTGAGCGCGTGTCCGGAGGGGCTCTTCGAGATCATCGTCGATGACTACGACGACCGTGTCGCGGCGGTGACCGAAGAACAGCGCAAGAAGATCAAATACGCTTGCGCCGGCTGCAAGCCCGCCACAGGTCGCCCGCCCCTGCCGTGTGTTACCGCCTGCACCCCGGGCGCACTGACCCACTCGTGGTGAGAGGTATACCGGTACCATGGGTATGCTGACGCTCGCTCTTGACGATCGCACCGTGGAGCGGTGGCCATGTTGAGCCTGACCATCGACGGTCGCACCGCGGAATGCACGGAGGGCGTGAGTGTCCTCGACGCGGCCGACAGCATCGACGTGTACATCCCCCGGATGTGTCATCATCCCGACCTGCCGCCCGTGAGGGATGTCATTCTGGCGAGCGCGGCATTCCAGGGTGATGTCTGCATCGCCGGTGAGGATCCGGGCCAGAAGGCAGGAGAACGGGCGCATTGCAATCTGTGCCTGGTGGAGGTGGAGGGCCACCCGGAACCTCTCTGTGCGTGCACCCTCGATGCGCAGGAGGGAATGGTCGTCGTCACCGCCTCCAATGCACTGACAAAGCAGCGCAGGGACTCACTTCGCAAGATCCTGTCGGATCATCCTCATGCGTGCCTGACCTGTGCCCAAAAACAGGGTTGCAGCCGGACACAGTGCTCCGCCAATGTCCCCGTCGAAGAGCGGTGCTGTCCGCTGCTGGGACACTGCGAGCTGGAAAAGGTCGCGGACTTCATCGGCATCCCGGGCGACACGCCCCGATACGTTCCGGCCGACCGCCCGGTCATCACAGACGAACCGCTTTTTGACCGGGACTTCAATCTCTGCATCGGTTGTCTGCGTTGTGTCCGGGCCTGCTCGGACCTGAGAGGCGTCGATATCCTGGCTGGGGTGTGGCACGACGATCGAGCCTGGATGGGTACGCGGCTGGCAGGCGGGCTGATCGAGGCCGAGTGCCGGCTCTGCGGCGCCTGCGTGGAGGTGTGCCCGACCGGTACCCTGCGAGATAGCGAACGCAGTGCACCGATCGCAGGTGTTGCAGCCGTGCCGTGCATGCGCGCCTGTCCACTGGGCATCGACATCCCCGGCTATGTTCGCCTCATCGCCCAGGAGCGTTACGAAGAGGCGCTCGACCTCATTCGTTTACACACGCCCTTTCCCGCTATCCTCGGTTACGTCTGTTTCCACCCATGCGAGGATGTCTGCCGCAGGGGAGGCGTGGATGACCCCGTGGCCATCTGTGCACTCAAACGTTTCGCGGCCGACGAAGCCGGCTCGGCCGAGTCTCCGCTGCCCCCCACCGCACCCGACACCGGCAAACGGGTGGCCGTGGTCGGATCGGGGCCCGCCGGTCTGACGGCCGCGTTTGATTTGCGTCGCCTCGGTCACCACATCGACGTGTTCGATGAGGCGGATCGCCCGGGCGGTATGTTGCGCCAGGCCATTCCCGAGTACCGGCTGCCCGAAGACGTGCTCGACAGGGAGCTGAGATTGTTGGAGCGCATGGGTATCGGGTTGCACATGAACCGGCACGTGGACGGAGCCGATCTGCAATCGAACGGCTACGACGCCGTGCTCCTTGCCGCCGGTACAGCCCGCAGTAAGGGGATGTCCATCGAAGGTACCGATCTCGACGGCATCATGTCCGGTCTCCCGTTCCTGCGCTCGGCGCGGGGTGCGCACGAACCAGGGCTCGACGATTCGGTCGTCGTGATCGGAGGCGGCAACGTGGCCGTCGACGTGGCCATGACGGCGCTGCGTCTGGGGGCCGATGAAGTGCACCTGGTGTGCCTCGAATCGAGAGGCACCATGCCGGCCCACGACTGGGAGGTTGCTCAGGCCGAATCGGAGGGCGTTCACATCCACGCCGGCTGGGGACCGCGCCGGTTCACGGCGCAGGGCGACCGCGTAGCGGGCGTGGACATGGTGAGATGCACCCGGGTCTTCGACGAACAGGGTGCGTTTAAGCCTGTGTTCGACGAAAGCCAAACACAACACCTCCCGGCCCATCACATCGTCATTACCATCGGCCAGGAAGTTGATGCGGATCTGTTCGGGGAG
>JAUVRN010000153.1 GCA_030597645.1 Candidatus Zixiibacteriota bacterium | reverse complement strand
GGTCAGCACGCATACGTTCCCTCCGTTCACGGCCCAGGCCGTGGTGTATTACCACGTGACGACACCGGGCGGTTCCGGGCGGTCGACGTTCGAAGCGGAAATCGTCGCATCGATCCCGGTCAAGCTGCGCGACGAAGCGCGTTTCGGGACACGCCCGGATGCCACTGACGGCTACGATCCGGGCATCGACCTGTTCGAACCGCCGCCGCCCCCCGGCAACTACGTGCGTGTCTATTTCCCCCACCCCGAGTGGGGGCAATTCCAGAACGAATTCGACGCCGACTTCGGACCGCCGTTCGAAAACGGCTGCCGGGACTGGACGATGGTGGTGGAGACCGACGTAGCGACGCCCGTATACCTGAGCGGTGGTCGCAGACCTCGCGGTCCGCTCTCTGATCCGCCGATCAGCATCATGCTTCTCGACCAGTACGGTAAAGTGCTGTCACCCAATCTCCATACACGCAGTTTCATGTATGAGTCTGAAGCGGGCACCGATACGTTCATCGTTCGTGCCTGTTATGACGTGGTGGCCGGCTACACATACGATGAGGGCTGGAATCTCATCGCGTCACCCATCGAACCGCGGGATCCGTCGCTGCGCAGCGTTTTCGGAGACGATCTGGATCTGCTTCAGCTGTACGAGTGGCGCGGTGGGTATCACCAGCCGTACGGCATACACGGTTGCGGCGAGGGGTACTGGCTGCTGGCCCCGGAATCGACCACCGTGGAGTACCGGGGTACCGTGTGCAACGCTGACAGCGTGCACCCCACCTGCTTCCCGTTGTGGTATGGCTGGAACCTGGTGGGTAATCCGCTGTTCTCGCCGGTGTATCCGTCCTGGCAGGTGATGTTCGATTCGGGCGGTGTGCACCTGGGACTCGATGCGGCCGCCGCGCGTGGCTGGATCTCGCCGACCTTCTGGGGCTGGGAAGACGGTGCGTACTACACTGATCGCCCCCTGGCGCCTTTCCACTCGTACTGGTTCGGGTCGATGGTGCACAACATCAACATGTGTGTATACCCGGGCGTGGATTCGATGCTCCCTCCGATGATGGTCCCGGAGGTACCGGGCCCGATGCTGTTCATCCGCCTGATCGATCATGAAAGCGAGGTCACCATAGGCATACACGACGAGGCCACGGTCGGCTTCGACGGCAGGTGGGACCGACCTGCGCCGCCGGCGAGCCCGACAGGCCGCGGTGTGCGTCTGGTCGTGAGCAGCGGCCTGCACGAAGCGTTCGCGCAGTGGTCCCGCGACGTGCGTGACCCGGCGGACGTAATCGTCTGGCCACTGCGCATTACCGGCGGCTACGAACAGGGAATGCGCATCGATATCGGGAATACGCAGGCGCTGCAAGCCATAGGCTACGAGCTGTTCGGCAGGAACGCTGACACGAAGGAGCTGACGCCGCTGGAGTCCGACGGCGAATTCGTCGTGCCCGCCGAGCGCTTCGACATAGTCGCCGATCGCGGGGCCAGCCAGAGTACGCTGCCCGAGCAGTATTACCTGGCGGAGAACTACCCCAATCCGTTCAACCCGGGCACGTCGATCCGGTTTGATCTGCCACTGAATTCCCGTGTCGAGATCACGATCTTCAATGTGCTGGGTCAGCAGGTGCGAAAGCTCGAGGATGCCCAGTACACCGCGGGCGAATATGAGTTGTACTGGGACGGCACGGACGATCAGGGAAGAAACGTCTCATCCGGCGTGTATTTCTATCGTCTGGAAGCAGGTGACTTCAGCGAAGCGCGCAAGATGATGATGTTAAAGTGGCGGCATCGGGGGCGGATCGATGAGGACAGGGAAGACGCATCGGTGGTTGATTCGGGCGGGCACGGGCGTAGCGATGCTGTTGGTTGCCGTGACAGCTCACGCCCAACCCCCGGGATCGCCGGGGACCCCTGTTGCTTCGATCTCCAATACCGACATTCAGCACTTGAGTTCCTCGGGTAGGCAGGTAACCCACGGGCCCGGAGACATCGTTCAGTCGTATTGCCAGAGCGCGTACTCAGGGATGCAATACTCCCAGGCCCACACAGGTGGCATATCGCCGATTACTCTCGCCAACGGGCACCTTCTGGATGCCGTCACTATCTCCGGTGTTTGGCAATCGATCTGTGATTTCGGTCTCTGCGAAGGGCCGTATTCCGGAAGTCCAAACCTGCGCAATCTTCCTACGGGCAGGGCCATCGCTGCCTTTGATGATCCTCATCCGTCACTCCCGGATTGGATCGCCGCGGCCTCAGATGCCATCGCCGGGGGAGGCTTTCTCACACCGGTCTTCGCTCCGCTGCCAGGTACCAGTGCATCAGGTACCGGTTTCGTAAAACTCGCTGTAGACGTTGTGGGAGCCGACACGATCATTCACCTGGTCGGTACAGAACGGAAGATCCCCGTGGACTCACCATCCGTACTTGCGGTCTTCTACTGGCGAGGGCTGTTGGGCATTAACGGTGCGCAGGACATCACGTGGTCGTCCCCCATCTTGATCGATTCGGTCACTACGCTGGCGGCCATTGTTGAAGCAAGTCCCGTTTCCGACGACGTCGCCATTGTCTATACGCGGCATCGGTCGGAGGATGTACAGACCGACAACGACGTCGCCATGCGACGATCGAGTGATGGCGGTCTGACGTGGCAGGTCGCGGAGAATCTCACGCAGTTCACGGACGACGATCTCGACCGCGCCTATCAGGATGTGTCCGCCGTGTTCGATGACGGCAATACGCTCCACATAGCCTACAACACACTGCATCTCGGAGCAGATGGTCAGGTTGAGTACATACCCTGTGGCCTCTGGCATTGGAACGACGCCAGAAACACAAGTCGTGTGATCACGACGGCTGACTGGATCAACGGGTGCTCCTCCACTAGTCCGGACCGCGGCGGCAAGTTCAAACTCCAGTTGGCCAAACCATCGGTGGCGGTGAAGCCTGCCGGGGCAGGGCCCGGTGCAGGGATAGCTGATGAGCAGTTGTATGTAGTGTGGGTGCAGTTTGGTCCCACGGATTCAGATTGTGGGAGCCAGGACTCTCTCGGTACGGCCGGTGGCTACGTGAATGGTGAGATTTACCGCAGTATTTCCTCCGATGACGGCCATACATGGGATCGACCGGAGAACGTCACGGGTACGCAGACACCCAACTGCCTGCCGGACGATTGTGATAGTGAGGACTGGGTCTCGGCTGTCGAGCGTGCCGATTCTGGTCTGTATCTCTCATATGTAGACGACGGACACGCCGGCTCGTTTGCATTCTCCGGCGAGGGAGACACCCTCTACCATCACTTCGATGAGGGAGAAATGGCGGGGAAGACGTATTTCATGCTGTATGCCCCCACGACGCGACTACCTGTACTCTCGCCCGTGATTTCGGTGACGCCGACCAGCATGCCCCAGGCGATTCTGTCCAATTCCGGCGTCGTGGATACAGTCGAGCTCACGGTCTACAATCTCGGCAACCAAACCCTCAACTTCCAGGTCGACGTGACGAACGACGACAACGGCCAGAGTTACGTTACCGTCAACGGTGACCTGACATACCTGGGAAGCGTCGCGCCCGGTGGCCAATCAGAGATCGTGAACGTACAGATGCACGGCACGGGCTTGCCCGATTCCACCCCGGTCCAGTGGCGCCTGGAGATTACTTCGAACGATTCGCTCAACAACCCCGGCCAGGGCGGCGTGCCTATCGACGTCGAGCTCAACGCGCTCGTGCGTGATCCTGGAGGCTGGGCGTCGGGCGCCGTGTGGCACGACATCAACCGCGACTGCGTGTGGGACGCCGGCGAGCCGGGCCAGCCAGGCTGGACGATTGAGGCATTCGGGGAAGGTTACTCGGCCGTGACCGGTCCGACCGGGCACTATGCACTGTGGCTCCCTGGCGGCATGCACGAGATTCGGAAGGTTTCCCAAACCGGCTGGCGGCAGACCTGCCCAATCAATCCTTGGCGGCATACCGTATCCATCAACGACGGCGACTCGCTGATCGGACTGGACTTCGGCGTAAGCGACTGTCCGATCGTGGTGCCCGGCGATGTCAACGAGAGCGGCAGCGTGACGTCAGCGGACATCATTAGTCTGGTTGGATACATCTTCAAGGGAAAAGCAACTCCTTATCCGTGCGCGGCCAACGGAGACGTCAATTGCTCAGGAGGCGTCACAACCGCCGACGTAATCTATTTGGTCAATAATGTGTTCCGAGGCGACCAGCCGCCTTGCGACATATGCCTGGAAAGCCCGATGATGGAGGACTGTATCTTCGACTGGTAAACAATCTAAGGCATGCGCACGACTTCGACGCCGGGCGGCGTCTCGTAGCTGAAGGTGCCGGGCTTCGGCTTGTAGGCAAAGTCGATCTTGCGAAAGCTGAATGTCGTTTCGTTGGCGTTGACGTCTTTGTACACGGCTCGCCTGACGTGGGCCGTCTTCACATCTACCCACAGCCACATTTCGCGAATGAACGCGGTCTCCTCTGTGGTCTTCATGTAGAGACACTGGCCCGGCCCCTCGTGATCGCAGAGCTGTTTGACGTAGTCTTCCTTGAAGTGAAACAGGAAGTCGACGGGACGCACGGCTTCGCCGGCATCATCCACGCGGTCTACCACCACCTGGTTGGCTCGCTTGTTGTGCGTCCACAGCGTGTCGCCGTCGGAGACGATGACGTGACGGTCCGTGGTCAGGCGAAAACGACCCGCGGGTCCTACCTCCAGCGTGCCCGACTCCTTTTCCGTTTCGTCGAAGATCGGGTAGCGGACGATCTGGTCGAACTCCACGCGCCAGTTGGGTGAAGCGTGATACAGAGAATCGATGCGTCCCACGAGCACGGCTGCATCCTGTGCGATCGCGGGTGTGGCGCATGCGCACGCCAGGGCGATCAGGGCCAGATATCTCATCCAGTAATGATACACGCGGATCGGTTCGCTGGCCAGCAGCCCGAATGACTTCTTCAACGGCCTGCTAAACCCCGGCCCCGAGGAAACTCATGTCCACGAGGACCTCGCGTGCCCGGGAGCCGTCGTGCGGGCCTACGACACCGGCCCGCTCAAGCTGATCCACCAGGCGCCCGGCGCGCTGGTAGCCGATGCCGAGGCGGCGCTGCAGGAGTGACACCGAACCCATCTTGGTCTTGATGACGACCTCGGCTGCCTCACGGAACAGCGGGTCGTCGGAGTAGCCCTCCAGCGGTGTGCCGTCCACGGTGACGTCCTCGATGTCCGCGCCGGCAAAGCTCTCGATCGGGCTTGCTTCCGCGGTCTGGCCGCGCAGGTGGGCGACGATCTCGTCGGTCTCCTGGTTGGAGACGAACGCACCGTGCAGGCGGATCGGGTCCGGTTCGCCTGTGAGACTGAAGAGCATGTCGCCTTTGCCGAGCAGTTTCTCGGCGCCGTTGGCGTCGATGATGGTGCGGCTGTCGATCTTGGACGCCACCTGGAAGGCGATGCGCGACGAGAAATTGGCTTTGATCACGCCAGTGATGACGTCGACGGAGGGACGCTGGGTGGCGAGAATCAGATGGATGCCCACGGCGCGGGCCAGCTGCGCCAGCCGCGCGATGGTCGTCTCGATCCGGTTGGACTCGGCCGACATCATCAAGTCGGCCAGCTCGTCCACCACGATCAGGATGTAGGGCAG
>JAUVRN010000302.1 GCA_030597645.1 Candidatus Zixiibacteriota bacterium | reverse complement strand
GCGGACCGGGATACGTTCCAGCCGGTGGCGGTCAGGGCGCGAATCACGATGTCACGCTCGGAAGCCTCAATCTGTTCGGAGTACGACCCCACGACTGAATCGTCACGGGCCAGCTCCGGAAACAGGCGCTTCAGCCCCGCCGCCGAGATCTCCTGTGCGTCCGTGAGAATAGCTGCGCGTTCCATCATATTGCGGAGCTCACGCACGTTGCCGGGGAATCGATAACTACTCAGGAGCTTCAGAGCGGACGGCGCGATCTGCCGGGGTCGGCCGTGCAGGCCGGCCTGCCCCAGGAAGTGTATGGCCAATGCGCCGACGTCCTCGCTGCGATCGCGCAGTGCGGGGACTTCGATCGGTACGACGTTGAGCCGAAACAGCAGATCCTCGCGAAATGACCGGTCGCGGACCATCTGCTCCAGGTCACGATTGGTTGCCGCCACGATGCGGACGTCGACATGCTGTTCACGTTTGGATCCGAGGCGTCTGACCGTGCCCTCTTCGAGGACGCGCAGCAGCTTGGCCTGGGCGGCAAGCGGCAGGTCTCCTACTTCATCGAGAAGCAACGTGCCCCCGTGGGCTTCCTCGAACTTGCCCTCCTGCGCACGCGAGGCGCCGGTGAACGCGCCTTTCCCGAAGCCGAAGAGTTCGCTCTCGATCAAATTCTCAGGCAGGGCCGCACAGTTGAGCGCGACAAACGGTCCGTTCGAGCGCCCCGAACGCATGTGAAGCTGGCGGGCCACCAGCTCCTTGCCGGTACCGTTCTCACCGCGGATCAGGACTCGCACGTCACTCTCCGCGACGCGCTCGATCATGCCCAGCAGGTCGGTGATCGCCCGCGAGGTCCCCAGGATCGCGTAACGCTCCTCTTCGGACTGGCGCCTGCGCAACTGCTCGCGACGGAGCACCTGCATCTCGAGGCCGTTCTGCAGTGTCAGCAGGAGCTTCTCCAGCGACAGTGGCTTTTCGAGAAAGTCAAAGGCGCCACGGCGCGTAGCCGATACGGCGTCGGACAGCTCGGCATGGCCGGAGATCATGACGACCACACACTCCGGGTGTGCCGCACGCACCTCGGCCAGCAGATCGATGCCGGATCCGTCCGGCAGCCACACGTCCAGCAGTGCGGCATCGAAGGTGCGCTTCAGCGCGTCGCGGGCGGTGGCTACATCGGCCGCCGTCTCCACCTTGTACCCCTCATGCTGAAGCGCGCCGCCCACTGACTTGAGCATGTTGGGCTCGTCGTCTACGAGGAGGATGGTCGCCACCGCTTCGGCCTCTCCAGGCTACCCGGCCAGCGGAAAGGAGACTTCGGCGCGCGCGCCGGAGTCTGAATTGGAGAGTTTCAAGTCGCCTCCCATGTCGGCGATGATCCTGTGGGAAACCACGAGTCCCAGCCCGGTGCCGCCAGGCTTGGTCGTGAAGTACGGTCGTGGACCCTCTTCGAAAAGCCGCGCCGGGAATCCGGAGCGGGTGTCCGTGATCGTGATCACACCCTGGCCGGATGATACGTCCACGGCTACTTGCACGGCTCCATCGGTGCCCGATGCTTCCACTGCGTTCTTGACGAGGTTACTAAGGGCTTCCCTGAGCAATTGCGGATCCACCATGACCGAGATGTTGCCGGCTGGTGCGCTCAAATCGATGCCGGTTCCCTGCACCGACTTGTAGAGCTGCACCGTGTCCCGGGCCACGGTCGACAGGTCGGTAATGACGGGTTGCGGCTCGGGCAGCCTGGCGTAGCGGGAGAACGCATCGACGATTCGACCCAGCGCCGTGACCTCTTCGGCCACCAGGCGCGCCGCTTCCGGGATCATCTGACGGGCCACCTGTGGATCATCGGCAGCGCGCCGGGACAGATCTTCCATGGTGACGCGGATGGGTGTAAGAGGATTCTTGATCTCGTGGGCCACCTTGCGGGCCATTTCCTGCCAGCCGGCGGCACGAGCTGTGTCCGCCAGGCGCTTCTCGGCCGCGGCCAGTCCCCTGCGCAGGTGTTCAAACGCATCGACCAGAGTGGCCGTTTCTCCTTCGGCAAACGTCACCAGGGGTTCACGACTGCCGCCACGGCCCCAGCGTCCAACCGTCTCTGCCAGTTCCTCAACCGGCCGCACCGCAGACACCGCCACGCGCCAGGCAGCCACGATCGCCACCGACACCGCCAGCAGTATTGCGATCATCAGGAACACATCGAGCCGGTCCAGGGAGCCACGCCGCTCGGCCAGCGAGATCCCAAAGTAAAATGGCATTACGGCACCGAAGGCATGCGGCTCGCCGGCTACCTCGATGTCCACAAGTTCATCCGAGCCGTCGGGAATGCTCGGCCACTCAGTCAACTCCACGTCACCGAAGACGAGTGGATCACCCTCGAAGGCGCGGCACCCGATCAGGAACGATCCTGATTTGCCCAGCTCTGACAGCAGGGGGTCATCCAGCCGCAGGTAAGCCGCCACACGCACACGCGGCAACTCCGCAAAGGCCGCCGTAGTGCCGTACAGGTTCACCCCCAGTTCGGGGGCTTCCCAGACCGTGATCAGACCCATATCCGGAGGCACCTGCACGGGAAAACCGAAGTGGGTAAGATGTCCGGAGCGCGCGATCAGCAGCATACCCCCGCCGTGTACTTCGAAGAGATCGAGGCCGTCCACGCCACTCTCCATGGCGATGCGTTCGAGGCGCCGGATAGCACGCCCGCGGTCGACGTGTTCGGCCGTGAGCTCTGCGTCCAGTTCCGGATCGACGACCGCCCTGCGCACGGCGTCACTCACGCGCTGCTGCAACTGGGCACGCCAGCCGACGATGAGCTGCCTTGTCAGATCTGCACGTTGCGCGAACGACTCGTCGAGAAGGGTACGTGTGTACTGTCGGATGCCCAATCCCACCACGAGGAGAGGAACTACGGCGAGCAGTACAAAGCCCGCCAGCAGCCGGCGCGACAGTCGCCAGCGCGCGGGCTTCTTCATCGTTGATCGACGCGATTGAGGACGGGACCGAGGGGCCGGCCCACGGCGTCCCGGTCGAACTCTATCGGGCCCGCACTGCGAATGCGCACCGATGCCACGGGCTGGCAGAGCGCAACGTAGGCCGGTGATTCCGCCAGCCTGGCCAGAAGCGACGCGTAGTCGGCGGTGCGTCTGAAGGTGGCGTTGGTGCGCGCAGCGTGGAGGCGGGCAAGCAGCGTGTCATCGGGAGATGCACCCGTGTGGTGAAGTACCGATTCTATCTGCGCATCAACTTGAAATGACTGATAGTCCCACTCCTCAATCCGCAGATCGAACGGCTCATCCGGTCCGACCAGCTCCGCACTGAACGTCCAGGCCTTGAGCGCGTTGACCAGGTACCGCGCGGCCGAGGCCCACCGCTCGTCGTATCCGATCCGCAGACGCGGTCGGCCACGGATCATGCTCCGGGCCGACTGGGCAGCATCCAGATCGATCTTCCACGTATCGGTAGACTGATTACGGGGCAGATCGAGCCCGCCCAGGTTGATATCGGCTGCCGATTCGGCGGCCATCGGAAACCCCAGGACCGGCAGGCGACCTGCGGTTCCGTAGCTCTCCCGGGCCATGGCCCGGCGATCGACCGCATGATCCAGGAACGTGAGGATGCTCCGATCGAGATGGACCCGACCGCGCAGTACGCGACGCCGGGGTACGGGTACCTGGCTCTCCCGCCCGTTGTGCCGCTGCCCGGACACCCGCGAATCGCGCCTGGCGGCTCGCTCGCAGACCCGCGCTTCCTCG
>JAUVRN010000210.1 GCA_030597645.1 Candidatus Zixiibacteriota bacterium | reverse complement strand
TCGGCGCGGAGTTTTGTGCTCAACGTAACACCCGAGGGCACGCTCCTGATACCTGCCATCGGCGAAATCCACGTGGCCGGACGCACCCTGCGCGAAGCCCGCAAAGTGATCGTCGACGCCTGCACGGCGGGCTTCCCGGACAGCGACATCACGGCCACGCTGACCGAAGCGCGCCGCGTAAGGGTTCACATCGCCGGCCTGGTGAACGCACCGGGCACGCACGAGCTCTACGCCAACCAGCGCCTGGCCGATGCGCTGGCGCAGGCCGGCGACATTCTGCCCGAGAGAGGATCCGCCCGGCACGTGGTGCGTACCAGGGGCGATCGTACCGAGACCTTCGATCTGCTTTCGTTTTATGCCAACGGCGATCTCTCCACCAACCCCTACCTGGAGGGCGGGGAACACATCCGTGTGCTCCCGCGGGAACCGGTGGAGGACCAGCTCCAAATAACCGGTGCGGTACTGCAGCCGGGCTTTGTCGAATACCGCGACGGAGACCGGGTCATGGATCTGGTCCGGTTCGCCTATTCCTTTCAGCCGCGCGCCGATCTGTCCGCCATCGCGGTAGGGCGCACGGACCCGCAGACAGGCAAGACCGTGTCGTACACCCTGTCGGCCCGCGGCCAGGGTCCCGACTGGTCGATCGACGATGACATGCCGCTGCAACGCGGCGATCGCGTCTATGTCGGTTATCAAAAGGGTGCGGAGCGCATGGCCACGGTGGCGATCTACGGTGAGGTCGTGCGTCCCGGGCACTATGCCATACGAGAAGACAGCACCATGCTCACCGACCTGATCGAGGCAGCCGGCGGCCCTACCGCACGGGCCTCGCCACGTGACGTGGTCTTTTTGAGACCGAGCTACGTCAGCCGCATCGGCGGCGATTCCATACCGCCTGTCGTGTCGCTCAATGTCCTCGGCCTGCTGGCGGGTGATCGGTCATACGACGTGCCCCTGCGCAACGGCGATTCGATATTCGTTCCTTCGAGAGCCCTCGACGTACAGGTGCTGGGCAGTGTGCTGCGACCAGGAATTCTGGCGTACATGCCCGACGCTCCGGCAGAAGGCTATATCGAGCGTGCGGGGGGATATTCGCCCGGAGCGGACAAAGGCAAGGTACGGGTCATCCGGGCCCTGACGGGGACCTTCGAAAAGCCACACGACGACTATCCACCCGCGCCGGGTGACCAGATCATGGTACCCGTCAAGAAACCGTCGTCGGTGGGCAAGTGGGTGCGCAACATCTTCGCGCTGGTCGGCGTCGCCGCGACCACGTACCTGATCGTAGAGGCGGTATCCAAATGAGACGACAGACGGAATCGTCGTACTTCGATCCGGCCGGACTCGGACTCATCGCGCTGCTCTGGCAGTGGCGGCGGTTTCTGGTGATCAATCTGTTGGTGGTCATGGTGCTGGCCGCGGGCGTGACGCTGCTTATGCCCAACTGGTACCGCGCCACAGCGACTATTCTGCCCCCCCGCGACGAATCTCCCATGCTCTCCCGCGGGGCCATGGATCTCCTCGTGGGACTTGGACCGATCGGCTTCGCCGGGGCAGGCCTGACCGCCACCGGTTCGCAGCAACTCGTTGCGGTGCTTCGCAGCCGCAGTCTCGCCGACGTCGTCATCGAGAGGGAAGGCCTGGTCGAGCACTATGGATTCGACACGCTGCCGAAAGCGCGGCGCGAGTTCTTCGAGGGCTTCTCGGTCTCCACCGATCCGGACGGGCTCGTCAATATCAAGCTCGCGGACCTCGACCGACACAAGTCCGCCGCCATTTTGAACACCGCGCTGGAGGTCCTCGACTCGATCAATCAGAGCCTCTCCAACAGCAACGCCGCCGCCACGAGCCGGTTTGTAAAATCGCGCCTCGAGGATGTCGAAGCCGACCTGCGTCGTGCCGAGAACGAAATGCGGATGTTTCAGGAGCAGCACGGCACCATCGCGATCGAGGAACAGCTCGCCGTCATGATTCAGAATCTGGCCACGCTGCGCGTGGAGCGCATGCACCAGCACATGGAGCTGTCGATCCTCGAAGAACGGCTCGGCCCGGACCACATTCGGCTCACATCGGAACGTCAGAAGCTGGCACGCCTCGACCGCCAGATCCGGACCGCGGAAATGACCGGCGATTCGGCCGCCTCGCTGACGGCGGGCAACGCGCCGCGCCTGGTGCTGGAGAGCCTGCGCCTGCTGCGGCACGTCACCGTATATGATCAGCTCTATCAATTCCTCAGACAGTCCCTGGAGCAGGCCCGCATCGACGAGCAGCGTGACATCCCGACCTTCACCGTGCTCGATCCCGCCATCCCGCCCGATCGAAAGTGGCGACCCAGGCGGACGTTCCTCGTCCTGGGCAGCGGGGTCGTGGCCTTTGCCCTGTTCGCAGCGCTGATCGTCTGGTCTGAATCGACGCGGTCGACGCGCGATACGCCGCCGGTGGACTACAAGGATGGATGGCAACGGCTCGGACGGCGTCGCCGCGAACCGGTGGAGGAAGGCATTGGATAAGACTGAAGCGATCGGTCTGGCACAGATCGGTCTCGGCGCCTGGGGTAAGAACCTGCTGCGCAACTTTGCCGCACAGCCTGGTGCGTCACTCAAGCTCGTGTGTGACAGCGATGCGGCGGCGCGGGAGGCCATGAGTCGCCAGTATCCCGGCGTGGCCGCCTGCGACGACCCGGCGGAGGTCTTCGCCCGGGACGACGTCGGTGCGGTCATCATCGCCACACCACCGGCGTCTCATTACGAACTCGCCATGGCGGCGATCGATGCAGGCAAGGACGTATTCGTCGAAAAACCGCTGGTCCTCTCCAGCGCCGACGGGGAGCGCCTCGTACAGGCGGCCGAGGCCGCCGGCCGTATTCTGATGGTGGGGCACATCATGATTCACCATCCGGCCACCGCGCGCCTCAAACAGTACATCGACACCGGCGAACTGGGGCAGATTTACTACGTCTACGCGCGCCGCGTAAACCTGGGCAAGGTCCGGGACATCGAAAACGCCATGTGGAGCTTCGCCCCGCACGACTTTTCGCTCATCGTGTATCTCCTGGGACAGCGACCGACACGGGTGAGCGCCGTCGGCCAGGCATACCTTCAACAGGGCATCGAGGACGTCGCCTTCGTCACGCTGCAGTTTCCCGGGGGCACACTGGCGCACGTGCACACGAGCTGGCTCGATCCTCACAAGGATCGCAACATGACCATCGTAGGTTCGAAGAAGATGATCCTCTTCGATGACACGCAGACGACCGAGAAGATCAAGGTGTACGACAAGGGCGTCGAGAAGAGCATGGACTACACCACGTACGGTGAGTACCTGTCTCTGCGTACTGGCGATATCGTTATCCCCAAGATCGAGACATCCGAACCGCTGGCGGCGGAATGCCGGCATTTCCTGGAGGCGGTACGTACGCGCACACCGCCGCGCTCCGATGGGCGCTCGGGCCTGGAGGTCCTGCGCATCCTCGAAGCGGCGCAGAAGTCGATGGACTCCGGCGGCACGCCGGTGGAGATGACATGGGAGGATCTCTCGTGAGCGATCGCTGGGTACATCCAAAAGCACGGGTCGCCGACGACGTCGAAATCGGTTTCGGCACGGTGATCGAAGCCGACGTCGTGATCGGCAGCGGCTGCCGCATTGGTCATCACGTGGTGATCCACCGGGGCAGCCGGATCGGAGCCCACGTCCGCATCGACGATCACGCGTCCATCGGCAAGCAGCCCATGCGCGCGGCCAACTCGGCCGTCACCAAGGACAAGATCCAGCCGCCGCCGCAGATCGGAGATCTTTGCATCATCGGCACCGGCACCGTGATCTACGCCGGCGTCGAGATGGCTGACGCGGTGCTGGTGGCGGACTATGCCACGGTGCGCGAACAGGTCAACGTCGGCGAGCGCACCATCATCGGCCGCGGGGCGGCCATCGAAAACCAGTGTACGCTGGGCGCCTACTGCAAGATCGAGACCAACGTCTACATCACGGCCTATTCGACCCTCGGCGATCGCGTGTTCGTGGCCCCCTGCGTGGCCACCTCCAACGACAACTTCGTGGGCCGAACCAAGGAACGATTCAAGTACTTCAAGGGTGTAACGGTTGAAAAGGGCGGCCGCATCGGTACCAACGCCACGATCCTGCCGGGCAAGGTCATCGGCGCCGATGCGCTCATCGCGGCCGGTTCGGTCGTGACCGACGATGCGCCGGCCAGACAGATCAGTCTGGGATCACCCGCCAAACCATTTCGCCCGGTGCCGGAGAATCAATGGCTGGAGAATCAGGATTGGTAACCGCGGTGGATCGCGTGCCGCTGCTCGACCTGGGGCGACAGTATGCCCCGCTCAAAGAAGAACTCGATGCCGCCGTGCTCCGTGTCATGGCGCACGGACGGTTCATCAACGGTCCCGAAGTGGCCGAGTTCGAGAAGGCCACGGCCGGCTACGTCGGTGCGAAGCATGCCATCGGGGTGGCGTCGGGCACCGATGCCCTGCTGATCGCGCTGCGCGCCCTGGGCGTGGGACCCGACACCGAGGTCATCATGCCGACGTTCACGTTTTTCGCCCCCGCAGGCACGGTTCACAACCTCGGTGCGAAGCCGGTGTTCGTCGACATCGATCCCGACACCTACAATCTGGATCCGGCACGCATCGAGGCGGTCATCAGCAACAAGACGCGCGCCATCATGCCCGTCCACCTGTTCGGCCAGTGCGCCGACATGACGCCGCTGTTGAAGGTGGCCGACGCACACGGCATCCCGG
>JAUVRN010000200.1 GCA_030597645.1 Candidatus Zixiibacteriota bacterium | reverse complement strand
GGGCTTGGGTACGGAGGCGGTGAGGGGTCGCAGCCGGGTGCCGAATCCCCCGGCCATGATGACGCCGTTCATAAGCACTGCTTTCTGATGTGGGAGTCTCGCGACTCTTAGCCTGCAATCTCAGCTCAAGACACAGCTACACAAACCACGCTACACAGAATAAGACACCGCGCGCCGCAACGCAAAGGGCGCTCACCCTGTCGTGCCGCAGCATGGGGGCAACGGAGGAGAGCGCGGCCAGGATCGGGGAGCCGAGGAAGACGAACCCGGCGATGGATGCTGTGTCCGGCGCCAGCACCAGGGAAAGCCAGAGGCCCAGGAGCCCGAAGGTGCCCAGGACGAACCAGACGTTGGAGGCTTCGTAGTTTTTCATCGCCACCAGGGAAGGCCGAACCCGCGCACGGCAAATTCGACCGCGACGTACAGGAGCACGCCGACGAAGATGGTTTGCAGGGCCTTTCGCGGCAGACGCGGTGCCAGCCATGCGCCCAGCCGTCCGCCCACGAACGCGCCCGTGGCACAGCCTGTGGCCAGCGGCCACTTCATGAACCCGGCGGCCGCGAAGGTGGCGGCCCCGGCCCCGGCCGTGAACGCGATGATCATCGTGCTCGTGGCGACGGCCACGATCATCGAGCGTCGCAGGGCCAGGCGAATGGCGGGTACGTTGAGTACACCTCCGCCGACCCCGAGCAGGCCGGCCACCACACCCGAGCCGACGAACAGCCCCACGGCCTTGCTCATGGAAGTCCCGGGTACATCGTGTTCTTCCGGGTGCGCCCGCTGCTTCACCATGCGCCACACGATCAGGAATAGCATCGCCGAAAAGCCGAACTCCAGGACCCGCTCCGGCACCCTCACGGCCACGGTGGCACCGATCACGGCACCGATGACTGTGAGACAGGCCGCGCGCAGGGCCAGCGGGACGTCCGTGTGACCTTCGCGCAGGAACATGGCTGTGCCGCCGATCGCAGTAGCTACCACGCCGACCAGTGACGCGGGGATCGCGTCGGTCAGGGGCAGGCCGAACACCAGGGCAAGCGCCGGTACTATGATCACGCCGCCGCCCAGGCCGACCAGCGAGCCGAAGATTCCGGCCGCCAGTCCCGCGATGATTGCCGCCAGGATCACGGATGGAGTGCCTGTTGTGGGTCGGTGGCCACCGGCCGGCTGCCCGTGAGGATGCCGTCGTACACACCGGGCGTGCCCAGGATTCGGATGGCTTCGGCCAGAGCGGGATCGGTGGTAATCAGCGGTTCTTCCAGAATCGGGACGAGGAGCCCGCCGCGGGTCAGATGACGCGCCAGGACGAGGAGGATACAATCGGCAGCGGCTTCGCCGTCGAATACGCGCTCCGCGGCGGCAAGACTGCGAATGCGTCGTGCCCATGCGGCCGAGCGATCCGACTCGTCCAGTATTTCTTCCAGCTCGGACGCGAGCGAACTCTGATGCTCGTCGTGATCACTGGCCCAGAACTGTGCGGCCAGGTCGGCATCGAAGGCAGGCAGCGTGTCGTCGCCGAGCAGGTCGCAGGCAAAGTCGAACAGGCCCCGGCCGTTGAATGTCCGCCACAGGTGGTTCGGACAGTCCGGTTCATCTGCCATCACGTCGGGGAAGATCTGGCCGCCGCCGGTGAGCGTCCGCCCGTGGATCAGTGACTGGTAGGTCGACGTGTCCGTGACACGGGTCGAATCGGGGCGATAGAACGTGCGGCCACTGGGCGTTCGATAGGTGCCGATCGTCAGTCGCAGTGATGACTCGTCGATGAGCCCGTACAGATTCTGCACGAAGCCTTTGCCGAAGGTCGGCGCTCCCACCAGGACGGCCCGGTCCCAGTCCTGGAGACAACCGGCCATGAGTTCCGACCCCGATGCGGACCGGCCATCCACCAGCAGGACCACCGGCTCACGGGGATACGGGCCCATGTGCCCGTCGAATACTTCCCGCGGCCGCACTCCGGTCACGGACACAATCTGACCATCCTGAGGCAAAAAGAGCTCGGCGCACTCGATGGCCGTGTGCAGCAGGCCGCCGGGATTGCTGCGCAGATCGATGATGAACTTCTCTACGCCATCGGCCGTGAGGGAGTCCAGTGCGCTGCCCAGTGCTTCCGACGTGTGTGCATTGAACGACTCGATGACGATGTACGCGACGTGGTCTCTGCGTGCCGGCACGCGAATGGTGCTCACCTCTATACGCGCCCGTCGGCTCGGGAGCACCAAGATGGTGTCTTCGGCCGGCCGGTACAGCCCAAGATCAACCAGGTCACCCGGAATGCTCGCCAGGAGCATGTGCACCGAGTCGAGCGGGAGTCCCACCAGCGAGAAGGTGTCGGCCGTGAGAAGACGATCGCCCATGCGCAGTCCGGCTCGCTGCGCGGGACTCTGCGGAAACACCTGCCACACGAGGGTCGTGTCGTCGAAGCGCACGATCTCGATGCCGAAGCCTCCATAGTGGCCCCGGGCCTCGCGGCGGATCAGCGTATCGGCGACGCGATCATGCCACGTGGAGTAATCGTCGAGAACCGATACCATGCCGTAGGCCGTAGCGATCTTGATGGCTTCGGCGGATTCCGCGAAGAGGGCTCGGTCGGACACTACCCACGTGGACGCAGCCAGCGTCCTCAGGTCATGGAGATAAGGGTCGGTGAACATCAGGCCAAGGGCGATGACCGACAGGGCCACGATCCCGAGCAGGTAGAGGGTCCGTCGCATCAGCGCCGCAGCCGCCCCAACACGCGGCGTTCGAGCACGGCCTTGATCTGTGCAAACACGGCGTCGGCGTCACCGGAGGCATCGACGGTAACGATGCGTCGGGGTTCTCGCCGGGCGGCGCGCCGGTAGCCGGCCTGTACCTTGCGGTAAAACCGGATCTTTTCGCTTTCGAGGCGGTCCGGTGTGCGTCCCTTGCGACGGCTCGACACGGACAGCGGCAGATCGAGCAGGATGGTCAGGTCCGGACGCCGGTCTGCAGTGGAGAGATCGTTGAGTTTGCGCAGCAGCGGTTCGGCGAAACCACGCGCGTGGCCCTGGTAGGCCAGGGTGCTGTCGGTGAAACGATCACAGAGCACCAGCTCGCCGCGGCGCAGGGCGGGCTCGATGACTTCTGCAAAGAGCTGGCCCCGCGCGGCCAGGTACAAAAAAAGCTCCGCAGGATCAGCGAGTTCTGCGGAGCGGAAGTCGAGCAACAACCGGCGGATGCGTTCGGCCAGGCGTGTGCCGCCCGGTTCCCGCACCACGGTGACGAGCAGGCCGGAGCGCTTCAGCAGCGAAGCGATGCGGCGGACCTGCGTGGACTTGCCGGCGCCATCCACGCCCTCTACGGTGAGCAGAAAGCCACGACGCCTGCGGGCAGGCATGTAGGCCGGACTACGCTCGGGCCGCTTTGCGGCGCGGGCTTTTGCGCTTGGTGGTGACCCTCGGCTTGGTGGCGATCCTGCGGGTAGCCGTCCTTGTGGTCGTCCGTTTGCGCGCCGTTGTCTTGCGCTTTTCCGTTTTGCGCTTGAGCACGAGCTTACTGCGCGTTCGGCCCCGGCCGTGGGCACTCGCGGCGACCTTGCGCTCGCGCCTCTTGCGGACCGCACGCCCGCTACCGTACTCGGTGATGAAGTCCTCGGTCATGCGCCGGGCTTCATCGTCGGTGAACTGCACCGGCGGCGACTTCTTGAAGTACGCCGACGGACCGAGCAGCGCACCCTTCAGACCGTGGTCCATGGCCAGCTTGCAGCAGCGTACCGCATCGATCACCACACCTGCGGAATTGGGCGAGTCCCACACCTCCATCTTCAGTTCGATATTGAGCGGCACGTTGCCGAACGTGGTCCCCTCCATTCGGATATACGCCCACTTGCGATCGGTCAGCCACGGTACGTAGTCGGAGGGACCGATATGGCAGTTGCCTTTGCCCATGTCGTAGTCGAGCTGGCTGGTCACGGCATTGGTCTTGGAGATCTTCTTGGATTCGAGCCGTGAGCGTTCGAGCATGTTCAAGAAGTCGGTGTTGCCGCCGACGTTGAGCTGGCTGGTGCGCTCCAGCTTGACGCCGCGGTCGTCGAATAGTCTCGTCAACACGCGGTGCGTGATCGTGGCACCCACCTGCGATTTGATGTCGTCGCCGATGATGGGCACCCCCGCCTTTTCGAAGCGCTTGCGCCAGTACTCTTCTCTGGCGATAAACACGGGGATGCAGTTCACGAAGCCGCAGCCCGCCTCGAGGATCTGCTCCACGTACCACTTGGTGGCTTCCTCCGATCCGACGGGCAGGTAGCTCACGACGACGTCGGTCTTGGTCTCACGCAGGAGTTTGACGATGTCGACGGTGTCACCCGGCGCCTTCTCGATGACCTGCGACAGGTAGTAGCCGAGACCGTCGTGGGTCATGCCGCGCATTACCTCGATGCCGAGCTTCGGCACGCGTGAAAACTTGTATGTATTGTTGGGCGCCGTGAACACGGCCTCGGAGAGGTCCTTGCCGACCTTGTTCTTGTCGATGTCGATGGCGCACGAAAACTCCACGTCGGAGATATGATAGCCGCCCAGGTTGACATGCATTAGACCTGGGACCTTGTCGGTGTCCTTTGCGTTCTTGTAGAATTGAACGCCCTGTACGAAAGACGAGGCGCAATTGCCTACGCCGATGATGCCAACGCGTACCTTCTTGTTACCCATACCCTCAAACTCCCTCTATCTAACGCTACACGGTCACGTGGTCCGCGACCGCCAGCTTCTTTACTCGTTGCTCGGCCAGTCCCCGCGTCAGCGGAAAATCCGGCCCGACATGTTCAATCATCACACTCGCAGTGGCTGTGCCCCAGAGCGCGCACTCGTCCGGCGG
>JAUVRN010000326.1 GCA_030597645.1 Candidatus Zixiibacteriota bacterium | reverse complement strand
GGCGCCGACTCAAGCCGATGGCCGTGTATGGGGCACACGCCACACTTTTGAGCCTGCATTCTGTTAAGTCGTTTCATCAACCTGCCGAAAAAAACAGCACGGATGTGTGTTGGCCGGACCGCCCTTTACCACGGTATAGGACATCGCCGGTGAAGGCCCGGCCACCGCACGAAGTGCTGGATGCACATGATCTTACGTGTACTTGGCAGTGTAGAAACGCAGCCCGCGCAGGTTCACCGAACGCACACGGCGGGCCACGAGCCTCGTGGTATGTCCAGCAGGCGGCGCGATCCGTCGCCTTCGGGGCTGTGCGCTCTCCAACGTCTCCTGTACATAATCATCCTGGCAATCCTGCCGGCTGCGGCGCGCCACGCCCAGGCTCAGCCGGCACTAATCCAATCGACGTGGCTGGAGGCGGTGCGAACGGATCTGGCCACACTGACTCCGTCATCGCCACCGACCCCGGGCAATGTGCTGGTCGCCATATGCGCTACCGCCACCGCCCAGACTCTCGACTCCATCAGTCCCGGCTGGCTGGTCGCCATCGACGAATCGGCCAACGGTCCTGGCCAGGCCGTACTGTACAAAGTAGCCGACGGTGCCGACACGGTCGGGCTCACCATTCGCTATTCCGCCGCTACCCGTTTGGGCATCCAGCTTTTCGAATATTCGGGCATCGATTCCGTGGCCCCGCTTCAGGGCGTGTCATCCAGCAGCGGCTCGAGTACCACACCCATGACAGGCAGTGTGACGACCCTGCAGCCCGACGAGATGGTCGTGGCGGGGCTGGTGGTGCTTACCGACGATCCGCTGTCGAGTCCGACGGGCGGTTTTGTCGAGCAGCAGAGTTTTGTCAATTCCACGCCTCCGCGGGCGCACGCTACCTACGTCGGTGCCGATCTGCTCGCCAATACACCGGGGAGCTACTCCACTTCTGTCACGATCGGTGGTCGCAAGGCGCGTTGGCGGGGACAGATCGCCGCGTTCAATCCGACACCGGCGATCAGCGTCCGCGTAACCAACGGCACATTCGCCTTCGGCACCCAACCTCCTGACATCTGGCTCTTTCCGGAGTCGACTCTGGTCATCAACGATGGTCGGGTAGCTGAGGATTTCCTTTGCCGCGTAAGTCCTTTCACGGACGGCGTCAACGTCTGGGCGCTGGACCCGGCGACCAACGGTCCGGATCAGATCCAGGCCCAGTGGTCGATCGCCAGCGCCTCGGGCCCATGGACCGGGCTGGCGGCCTACGACACCGATTTCGGTTTGACGACCGCGGTGGCGATGACGGACACCGTGCTCTTCTGGTTCCGTATTCGCACACCCATCACGACGTCGTCGTTCAACAACCACGCCGCCGGTCTGACCATTACAGCGGAGGCCAACTGAGGACAGCTTCTGTCCAGGTGGAGCTTAATAGGAAAATGCGATGTACCGACACCTAACCACAGGTCTGTATGACCACAAACACCCTTTGCAAAGGAGTGCACAAATGAGAAAGGGACTTCGTAGGCACCTGGTCGCGGGCGTGGTCGCCCTGGCCTGCCTGATGCTGGTTCCGGCGGCCCAGGCTGCTCAGTCTGCCGCCATCGACGTGACCGTGACGATCCAGAACCTGAGCGTGAGCGCCACAGGTCCGATCGCCTTCGGCGTGGTTACCGCTTCGAGTCAGACCGTTTCAACTCTGGCCTCCACGGTCACCAACGACGGTAACGTAACGGAGACGTATTCGCTCAACCTCACAGATCCGGGCATCTGGACGTCAGTGACCGCCGCCCCGGGCGCCGAGGAATACGCGCTGCTCTCCATCTTCAACGTCTCGCAGCCAGTGGTCGGCGACTTCAACTTCGCGGACCACGCGTTGACCTTGTTGCCGGTATCTTGTTCGGCGACGCAGTTCACGGGTGATCAGACGGGGTTGTCCCTCGCGCCGGGAACCATCACCACCCTCTGGTTCCGGTTCGATGCGCCCACGAGCACATTGGCGACTACGGAGCAGACGATCGTGTTTACGATCACGGCGGCTGCGGGTTGAGAGACGCTTCACAGGTAACGAGAAAGGGGCCCTCACCGGGCCCCTTTAGATCTGCACTGGAGGTCGCAGCGATGAAACGAATCGGACGCGTGTTGCACTTGGCGGTACTCGCCGCCGTGTTGTGTGGAGCCCAGGGGATCCAAGCGGGCCTGCGCACGCAGGTGGGTGAAGCGGTCATCGAGAACCTGCAGATCGGCCAGGTGTACAGCTTCAAGGACCTCGCCAACCTCAACCTCATCGTCATGAACACAGGGGAGGAGGAGGTCGACCTGCAGATGGACGTGCTGCCCCCGGAGGCAGTAGAGCTCCGCCTCGACGCCGAGGTCATCCCGGACATTTCCTGGGTCACACTGACGCCGGCGTTCTTTACGCTGAGCGGTGGAGGGCAGGCCGAAGCCGAGATCCGCCTGGCGATCCCCGACGATCCGTCTTACCTGGGGCGGTCTTTTCAGTTCACGATCTGGTCTCACACCATACCCCGCGGTGGTGGGATGTTCCTCGCCTACGGCTTAAAAACGCGTATCATCTTCACCATCGATCCGACACCGCCCACGGGAGAGCATGTCGTGGCCACGGGTCCGGCGAGCGTCGAGTTCGCGCTGCAGCCTGAGGAGATCCACCTCGACAAGATCATCCCCGGCGCCGTGTTCGACGTAGCTGCCGACGGCGGGCACGTCCTCAAGGTCACGAACCACGGAGAGGAGCCACAGACGCTGAAGCTGAAGAGCCGGAGAGTATACGGTTCACTCACGTCGCTCACGCCCGGCTACGAGGACACACCGGATGCGTCGTTTCTCCAGTTCAGCGAGGACGAAATCACCGTGGACCCGGGCGAGACGAAGACCGTGAAGCTGTATTTGGAGTTTCCGCCGAGCCGAAAATACTCGGGCCACCGGTACATGTTCGTGATCCATGGTACCACCGTGGGCGGGCGCATCACCACGGGTGTTTACTCGAGACTCTACGCCGCACTGGAGTAACGGCCAATTCCATGAACCGGAATACCTCGACGCTCTGTTGCCTGCTGCTCTTGCTCTGTCTGGTGCTTGAGGGCCACGTGCATCTCACGCTGGCACCCTTGGCTCATGCCAGGGCCGTGGACAGCCGGCCCGGTTCGAAGCCGAATACGACGGATACGACGACCAAGACCACCGAGAGCCCGAAGAAGCCTGCCGGCCACAAAGCCCAGGCGACCGCGGGATCGAGCATCTCCGTCACGGTTACGGTTGTCGATCTCACTACCGGTGACGAGCCGGTGCTGCCCAATTCGTTCTTCTTGGACCAGAACTACCCCAACCCGTTCAACGCCGCCACCGTGATTGCCTACGGGGTACCCGAGGCTGCGCATGTGCGCATCGAAGTGTTCCACGTCCTCGCCCAGCGGGTCGCCACGCTGGCGCACGGCGTGCACGCGCCCGGGCGCTGCGAGGCGGCCTGGGATC
>JAUVRN010000140.1 GCA_030597645.1 Candidatus Zixiibacteriota bacterium | reverse complement strand
CTTCGCGCAGGCCAGGTGCCTCTTCGCAGAGGAACGAACCACCCCGGTAGTTGAGCAACCAGTCCACGCGGGCCCCCTGCTCGAGGCCCCAGAAGGCGACGCCGTATGCCTTGAGGTGATCGGATTGTGTCTGATCCATAGGGATCAGCACTTCACCCGCGTGACCCGCCGCGCATAGCAGCAAAACCGTCGAGACCGTGTTTAGATACCCTGTTACTCTCATTACCAACCGCGCATTATGAAGACCGTTCGCGAGCGCCGGGAAGCCTTTCTCTTTTAAACGTGCAACCGCAGCTATCGGTTCCGACGAACGTCCGAATCGTGTTAGACGTCTCGCCTACGCATCACCCAGATCACCAACGCAGCATCCGTGATGCCAAAGTTGGCTAGACGGACCTGCATTCAGATGTCTGAAACTCCCCTTGAGTTTCGCATTGGTGACGGAGCTTGGCTCGACAACCCGGTGCGGGTGAGCGGTGTCGAGATGTAATCAGGCCGGCAATCCTGAGCGCAGATACAATATCCGTGACAACTCGTTTTTTGTCAATAGCTCAAGTGTCGCGGAATCGGTTTTGTCTTCGTTTCGGTCAGTAAGATGCGCCCCACAATGTCGTCGGCCATGGCCATACCATTCGCGTTCAACACATACGAGTGATCGGGTCGGTTGATTGCCAGGTTCTCGTCCACGAGTTCATCGAGAACGTTTTGCGAACGTTTCCCGAATAGGTCTCGCGACCCTCCGTCGCACGTACGCAGGCCGAGCCAGATTCGCTCTACATGTTCCATTGCGGGTGTCAGCACTTCTACGAATGTCACAGGAATGTCACGGCCAGCCAGACGGTTGAGGTACGTGATCAGCGAGCGCGTGTTTTCAGTGCGGCGCGACCACAATTGCGAACAGGCGGAGGGGCCCAACCCGATATACGGTTGGCGTCGCCAGCAGGCGAGATTGTGCCGCGAGCGATGGCCCTCGCGGGCGAAGTTGGATACCTCATACTGCCGTAAGCCATTGGCTTCCAATATCTCGACAGCCGCCAGATAGAGCTCCGCCTGCCGGTCCGCATCGACCGCCTCCAGCCTGCCCTGCGCCGCCAGTACGCCGAAGCGTGTACGTGGCTCAATAGTGAGCTCATACAGTGAGACGTGGCTGGGTTCATAAGCCAAAAGTTCGTCCAACTCACGCTCGAAATCGGCGACCGTCTGCCCGGCCCAGCCGAACATCAAGTCTGCGTTCCAGTTACGATAGCCGGATATCGTTTCCAGCGAGGTCCTCGCCTGAGCGACCGTGTGGATGCGTCCGAGATCGTTCAGCACACTCTGCCGCAAGGACTGGACGCCCAACGATATACGATTGACGCCCCGGGCAGTGAGGTCGTCCAGCCGGTCTGAAGTTACGTCCTCCGGGTTCATCTCGAGCGTAATCTCCGCCGAGCCTGACTGTGAGAACATGCGGCGAGCAGCGGTGAGAACATCTCCAATCTGAGCATCGGAGAGCAGCGAAGGTGTCCCGCCCCCGAAGTAGATGGTATTCACTTCGTGCCCGGCCACGTCCAGTCGATGCCGGGAAAGCTCGATTTCACAGAGTAGGGCGCTCACGAAGTCCGCGTCGCGGCCGCGCCCGGAGGGGTATGTGTAAAAGTCGCAGTATGGACAGTGAATGCGACAGAACGGAACGTGTACGTACACACCCAGGGGGCGTGCCGTGCTCATGTCACCGGGTCTCCAGCGTGTCCCAGCGACCCGCGGTCACGAATCGTATCGAGTCTCCAGCCCATTCCGCAAACAGGGCGCTGCTGCCCGGATATCGGTCCAGCAGGGCGGCCCCTTCCTCCGGGCCGAGCACGAACAGGGCCGTAGAGAGCGCATCGGCCACGAAGGGATCGCGGGCGAACACCGTCACGGCCGCCCTTCCCTGCACCGGCTGTGCCGTGCGCGGATCGAGTATGTGCGCATAGCGAATACCATCCTGTTCGAAGTATCGCTCATAGTCCCCCGAGGTGGCCAGGGATCCGTGCGCAAATCGGACTACCGACGCCAGTGCGGAGTCCCCGCGGGGGTGCAGCACGGCGTGGTCCGCGACGGAGTCGCCGCGATAGTAGATCTGCCCCCCGAAGTCGAAGAGAATGGTCCTGGTGCCTGTAATCCGTGCGACCGACCAATCGGCGGCTCGCAGGGCAAAGCCCTTACCCGTGGCTCCCGGATCGAACTGCATGCCCTGGCGCAAGCGCACCTGCGCGGTTGCAGAGTCCAACTCGATGCCGGCCAGGTCGCACAGCGCCGCTCGCTCTTTCAGGGCCGCAGGCTCGGGTCGTGACGGCGCTTCCCCGTAGAAACCCCACAGCTCGACGACCGGTCCGATCGCGGGGTTGAGTACCCCCCCGGACGCGTGGGCCCATGTCAGGGTCTCCTGGATGAAGTCGAACACGATCGGTGCCACGGTCACCGGCTCGGGTGCCCTTTGTGCAAGCCTGGAAATATCGGAGTCGGGCCGGTAGTTGCTCAGCAGCGAGTCCAGTCTGTGAACCACCGCAAAGGCGGAGTCCACCGCCGTGCAGGCATCGGCCCGGGACGTCGCCGTGACGGTCACGCGAAGCATGGTTCCCATGACGTACTCTACCCGCTCACAGGAGTCGTCTGCGGAGGATACCCCGGTGTGGACCAGACCACCCAGCGCCGCTGCTGCGATCAGTCGAACGGATGTGCGTATCACGGCAGCGAACGAACCGACCGTTCTCGCAACGGCAGTGGAGGCTGAGACGGCGGTGTGGCCGCCCACCACATCTCGTACAGGGGCACGATTAGGAGCACCAGGATCATAAGGCTCATGACGGTCGTACTGGCGATCAGGAGCGGAGCAAACAGGCCCGACGCGTATCGGATCAGCCACGGCAGGCCGGCCTCCGTGAACACGGCGCCAAAAGCTGTGAAGTACACCACGATCTTCGACCGATCGGACACCTGTGTCATGCTGAACATGTGGCACAGGATGAAGAACATGATGCTCTGGAAGAACAGGTGTGGATGCGTGACCTCCAGCAGTTCGAGTGTGGTCTTGGGAAACTGGAGTGACTCAGGGCTGCGATCCTGTTCGTTCCCGCGGTACCACTCCTCGGTGCCCTGCGCCGTCAGATGCGTGCGCTCATAGTAGTTGAGCACACCCACGAGCATGGCCACGGCGATGGCGAACGAGAACAGGGTGATCAGGATCCGGTCGGATGTGCGGAGCCCCGCCAGGGATCGGCGCGGGCCCATGTAGCTGGTCATCGTCGTGCCCCCCGCTGCGGCCAGACGCGATTGGCCCACCAGAGCGTTTTCTTGACACCCCGGTTGACGGCGATAGACGAGAGGGTCGCTCCCGAAATGCCCAGAATGTCGCGGTTGAGTCGCACCGGCGACTCCACGGACTTGCCCCGGAACTGCCGGGTGAATCGCGCCCGTCGCACGTCCCCGCCACGCGATTCACGGTAGTTGAGAACGACGATGTCTGCGACCCGCAGTGTCGAATCGAGTCCCACGAGAAACTCGAACGGATGAAACTTGCCCACTTCGCTGGCGATTCGATACGCGCCGATAAGTCGCCCCCCCTGATCGACGCCGTACTGCAGGAGAACCGTATCCGCCGCTTCGTGCAGACCCGTGGCATGGTGGAGTTCGGCGTCCATGATGGAGTCGATGATCAGCATGGTGTCGTGCCACATCGCCCCGGTGCCGTACACCCGCTCGCGAGCCTGATCCTCGGTATAGTAGCGCTCGTCCCGCCGGTTACTCTCCGGACCCGGGTCTTCCGTCTGCGCCCGGACACCGCCGGCAGCCAGACCCAGAATCAGGGCAATCAGTAGCGTGCGCATGGCTAAAAATAGGTCGCCACCGAGGCGAGAACGCGATGGTCCTGCCGCGCGTTGGGCGCTCCGGGAGATTCCCTCCAGTTGGTCTGCAGGTCGAGTTTGAAGGCGGCTCGCTCCACCGGGCGAAAGTTCACGCCCAGGGTCAGCCGGGCGAGCTTGTCATCGGGATCGCCCTTTTTGCCGAAGTCGACCCAGTCCCACCGGATAACGCCGGTGAAGGTCGAGCCGGCCAGAAGCTTGTCCTGAAGAAAGTGCCAGTTGCCCTGCAGGTAATACCCGAACTGGGTCTGGCGTGACAGGCCGAGGTGGCTGCGCTCCGTGGCGACCTGCGCCAGTTCGAGCTGCAGCTCGAGGGGTCCCCGCCGGAACTCCGCATCGATGGCGACGATGGTCAGGTTATCCGTTCCCCCGTCGTCGTACTTGCCGTGGTGTGCCGACAGACCGATTTCCAGACCCAGCCGGGGACTGTAGGAAGTACGCGCCACCAGTGACTTGTTCTGGTTGTTGTCCTGCTTGACGCTGCCGCGGCCGCTGCGCACGCGGACCGTGCCCAGCGTGTCGACGATGATGCCTTCGTCGAAACCGTTGACAACATACACTTCGTAGTTGAATACGGCCATATCGGACGGGTAGGCGACGCCGAACAGGCCGGCACCGGCTTCGCTCAGCGTCGTCGGGATGATGAAGCGATTGACCAGGGGCCGATCGGTCAGATCGTTCACCGGTGAATCGTGCACGAGGTTGAAGCGGCCCAGTGGCGACAGCACGATACCGGCACGGAACTGGAACGGATCCGTGAACCGGTAGTCGATAATCATGTATTCGACCTTGATCTCGCCGTCCTTCTCCACGTCGCCGCCGTGCTCGTACTCGATTTCGGTCGAGAACGTCATGGCATCGGTGATCTCGGCGAACATGAACGGAATCAAGCGATGCTGGTCGAACGTGTTGGCGCCGCTCTGGGAAGCGTCGGCCGGAATGTCGTAGATGAACTCGATGTCCGCATAGCCTCCCATGCGGACCGGGTTGTCACCGCTGATGTACGGCTTGCTGTAGATGCCACCCCGAGGACCAGGCTGTGCTCCCACATCCATCACCTGCACGCCTGTCAATGCGGCACAGAAGCATCCAGCCAGGACAAAACGCGTCAATCTCATATAGATCCCTTTCCTTCCAGGAATTGGAAAGCTGCCAGGCCCAACTGACCCACGCCTCCGCAAGAGCCAGGAGTTAGGCCAGCCTAACTCTAAGGGCAAAAAAACTCCGGAAGGGTGGCCTTTCAGAGTTAGGCTCAGCTAACATTTCATGAGCAGAGATGTCAAGGCGTAACCGAGCTGTTTTGCCGGCCCCCTCCCCGGTGAAGATTTGGCCTTGACTAAGGTGTTTGTTGGCCGATAGTTAAGGTAGGTTAATTGTACTGGTGGAATAGGCTTTGATTCGCATCTTCGTCACCGATCCTCTGCTGCTCACCCATTCGGCGTACCTAAATGAACGTCACTAGGTTAGCTTGTCACATACGATCGGACCGCGGAGATCCGGACGGCGAGCCGACGAGAACCGGCCAGTACGTGTCATCAACAATCTCAGTGTAAGGATGTACCAGATGGAACAGGGAACCGTAAAGTGGTTCAACAGCAACAAGGGCTATGGCTTCATCAAGCGCGATTCGGGCGAGGATGTGTTCGTCCACCACAACGAGATCCAGGGGGAAGGATTCAAGTCGCTCGACGAGGGTGATCGCGTGGAGTTTGAGGTACAGCAGGGTCCCAAGGGACTCCAGGCCGCCAAGGTTCAAAAGGTTTAGCGCGGACCTCTTCCGCTGGAATCAACTCGACGGCCCCGTTTGGGGCCGTTTTTTTGTGCAGCCGCAAGCTGAGAAGCTCCCTGTGGGCTTCTCAGGGTGATTTTGCTTGACACAGGGGACTCCTATGTGGTTAACTTAGTACAAATAAACGTACGGGTTGAACCCATTCTGACTGACGCTTCTCGTTCCGACTGAAATCCATCTGGACCAAGATGAGCATCGCACGCAAACCAGCTGCAAGCTACAGGTCGTCGTGGAGTATCAATTG
>JAUVRN010000263.1 GCA_030597645.1 Candidatus Zixiibacteriota bacterium | reverse complement strand
CGGCATGGCGATGACGTTGCAACAAAGCGTCTTGCCGTGCCGATCGAGGACCATGCAATCCTCCGACTGAAGCGTGTCGCCCGCCACGGCCCGGTGGTAGTGCGCTTGCATCCGGCACCAGTCGTCTGGGGCGTGGATCTCGGCGAGCGTCAGATCCTCGAGCTGCCGGTCATCGTAGCCGAGGAGGTTGCGCGTCGCCGGGTTGGCCATGACGATGCGAAAGTCAGGCGGCGCGGCCATGAAAATCGCGTCCATGGACGATTCGAACAATAGCCGGTACCGCTCCTCGGATTGACGCAGCGCATCGATGTCGGTGAGATCCTGCACCATCAGCAGGACTTCCTGTACGTCGCCGGAGGATCCGCGAATCGGTACGGCGATGGTGTACATCCGGCGCGGGCTCTCGGGGTGTGTCGAAGCGATTTCAGTGCGGCGTGCCCGACCGTCCTCGTGCGCGCCACGTGCGGGACAGCCGGCGCATGGTTCGTCCTGACCGCACACGACTTCGTTGCAGCGCTGACGCAGCAGGCCGAAGCCGGAACCCGAGGCGTTGAGGTTGAGCGCCATCGCAGGATTCGCCCACGTGACCTTCAGGTCGTGGTCGAGTACGAGAAAGCCGATCTCGGCGTTATTCAGCACTGCGGCCAACTTCTGGCGTTCGAGGTCGAGTACGCGAACCTGCCGATCCAGGGTCTGGAAGCCGCGTTCGTACTGGGCAACCAGGGCGTGGTTGCGGCTCGCCTCGCGCAACACGTACAGGGTAGACGCCAGCATGCGGGCCACGCCGCGCTCGAGCGAGGCAGGATCGACTGCGATGCCGGGGGCGAACAGGGCTGCCAGCACCCCGACCGATTCCTGCTCCGCGCGCAGAGGCAATGCCAATACGGTGCATGGTGGGCCGTCGCCGGGCGCGGCCACGGGGGCCATGATCGGGGCGTCGCCGACGCGGCGGGCCACGTCGAGCAGTACATCGCCGGAATTGCACGCACTCTCAGACAGCACCGCCGTGACGGTGCGCTCCGCCTCGTGCGCGGACTCGGGTTGCAGGATCAGCAGCGTCTGGGCATGGATCGCCCGGCCGATGTCTGCCAGCAGCTCGGCAAGGGTGTCGTTGGATCCCTGGGAAACAATCGTTCCGGCCCAGCGGTCCAGCCAGCTTTGGCGCACGGGGGCGCTGTTATCGGGCAATCGATCCTCTCGTGCCGGCAGGTTTTGAGCGCCTGGTTTGGAATTCTACGTACGCGTCGGCAAGGCAATCAGCCACCGCCTCCACCATCTCTTCAGTGGCCTCGTCGAACGCGGCATACTCGTGACTGTCGCTGTCGATCTGGGCGAACATGCGCTCCCCCTTGCGGATGAGCACGACGAGTTCCGACTTGGTCTCCTGGCTGCAGGCCAGGTAGTTAGTGGCCTTCGACACATCCGGGATGTTCATGTTCTTGCGCTGGGCTACCGCACTGCCGCACACACCCTGGCCGACACAGATGAACACATGATTGGTCGGGGCGCCTATGAACGGACCCAGGCGCAGGATGTTGTCAGGGAAGAGTTCGTAGATCCACGACCAGTGGAACCTGGGATTGGCCTCGTGGACGAGCTCGACGGCCCGGGCCAGGATCTCATCCAGAGAGCGTCGGCGCTCGCGCAACTGATTGATTTCACCACATATCTGATCTGCGACGCTGGTCATCTCACCGCTCCACAGTCATCGGGGTCAGCCGCACAGTCCTTTGCTGGGAAGGGCGGCGCATTCTCGTTAAGTATATCGGACACTGTGAGTTAAAGCTTAAGCAGTCGGTCCGGCGCAATACCGGAAAGGGACGCGCTGGGGATGACAGAAAGCAGATCAGCTCTGAGGGAGCCGCGTGGGAGAAGTCAGAATGATGAGTTCGCCGGTGATATAATATGCGATGTCCTGGCCGCCGGCCAGTGCAGGGGCCCGAAGCATGATTCGGGCTGTCATAATGTCAGGGTGACCTCCACACCGTGATCATCGAGGCGGACTAGGGACTCCTCAATCACCAGAATCTCGCGTCCGGCGATGGTCTGGCCTTCACGTACGATCCGGCCATTGATGACCGCGTACCGACTCTGATCGCGCACGACGATGGCCGAGAGGTTGAGCGAAAGCGGCTTCGCCCGGCGTGTCTCCGCATGTCCCGTCCCCCCACGCCAGGTGCGGTAAAATGGGTCGCCGTCCCACCTGGGCGGGTCGTAATCGGCGACGGCCATCACCACCGCCGGAACGACCTGTACACGCGGCGCCGGCGTGGCCGCATCGGACGCAGTGACGACCTTCGACCTCTCAGGCGGCGGCGGTTTGAAGACCAGATGCCGGTAGTTCCAGCCACCCCAGATCAGCGCCACGACGAAGACGCCGAGGTAGAGGCGCTCGCGGGTCGACAGTCTGTTCACGACGCGGTCTCCGTAGGGCGCGTCTCGGGGAGCAGAAAGAGCAGGATCTCACCTCTGGCCTGCACACCGTGGGTTCGGAGGTCGGCCGACAGCGCGAGTCGCTGCCACTGGCAGAAGTCCGGACGCTGTTCCTCGGCCTCGATGAATCTGCCGACGCTCTGAAAGTCTCCGCGACAATCGAAGCGTACGGGGAGGATGGCCAGGTTGAGCCGGGCGAGGCTGTCCGGCATCTCTCCCAGCGTCACCAGGACGGGAAGGGAGGGGCTCAGGTACCAGAACTCCACCCCGGCCGCGCCGGCGCGTTCCACCAGGCTACGCATGACTTCGTCGACCTCATGGGTGCGATGCAGGGCGTCCCTGAAGGTAGTGAGGCTGTGCACCAGCGAGTTCAGTTCGGACTTCTTCTTCGGCAGCTGCGCCAGCACGGCCAGCTTGGCGTCCAGCACTTCTTCGGTCACCCGGGCCTGGCGAGAGCTCGTCCGGGCTTTGCGGTTGGCCGGCAGGAATCCGAATGCCAGAATGGCCACGGCAGCCGTGCCATAGAGCACGGTGGGGAGCCAGCGCCGTATCATCCGCTTGTTCATGGCGTGTCGATCTCCAACGGTGCACGAAGACTCACACTAAAGGCGAGCTGTTCGTACTGAGGTTGGCGCTTGGTGGTGTGACTTTCGAGCGTGATCTGCGAGAACCAGCCGGTCTCGCGCAGGCGTTCGATGAATCGAGCGAGAACAACCTCATTCTGGACGTGATCCGTCCGCACCTCGCCGCCGATGTTGACGTGGGCCCAGCCGGATTCGACCGGCCGCATTTCGATACGATCCAGGACGATCGTCTGGGGAGTGAGCGCCGCCAGCGTTCTCAGGATCGTCGCGGTGTTGATGTCCTGCCGGCTCGCGGCACTCAGCCAGCCCCGGTGCGAGGCCAGGGTACTTTCTATGTCGTGAACGCCGAGCGCTTGAAGTTGGGCTTCGGTCTGTGACAGCCGCCTCTGCAGCAGATTCAGGCGATTCGCCGCAAATTCACCGCGGTAGAATTCGCCGCCCGCGACCAGCAGGCTGACCGCCACGGCAGTGCCCGTCGCCGTCCGCCACAGCGTGGATCGGAATTCGGCATCCTGTTCGCGGAGGTACTCGGGAGGGAGCAGATTGGGGGAGCGACGGGGCAGCAGGCTGTAGCCGTAGGCGCTGGCCCAGTTGGTCGGCGTGACCAGATCCTTGTGCTCGACGAGCGCGACATCGGATCGCCCCGCCATCGGATGGAGCAGCTTGACCGGAAACTCCAGGAATGCGGAGAGGTGTTTTTCAATTCCCGGAATCCCCGCGCCTCCGCCCAGCAGCAAGAAGGTGTTGATGCGCAACCCACCTGACTGGGCCGAGTAGTACCCGAGCGTGCTTTGGATTTCGAGCAGCAGTTTTTCAAGGGCGGCGTTCACCGAGTGTGCGGTGTCCTCGTGGGCGGCCGGCTGGTCGGGATCGAGCTCGACGCCGCGTTCAAACAGGATCTCGCTGGCACGGTCCGAGTCGACACCCTGATACCGCTGGTTGATTCGCGTGTCGTCCGCCAGCACCTCTTCCACGTCACCGATGCCAAAATCGATCTCGCGAAAAAACTCCATGACGTCGCCGCGATACACCGCGAACAGGCTGCGCTCGGCGCCGATATCGAGCACTCCGTATTGCTG
>JAUVRN010000424.1 GCA_030597645.1 Candidatus Zixiibacteriota bacterium | reverse complement strand
GTCCGAACAGCAACCCGACAATCAGAAACCCCGCCTGGGCGAGGAGCCTTCGCGGACGCTCATCTACGACACGGATATGGGGCTGCGGACCACCGTGCCTATCCTGACCCAGATCACCAACGCGCTGCCCTTCGTAGAGGCCACGGCGCCATCCAATCTCGACATCCAGGCGGAGCTGGCGCAGTCGCTACCCAATCCGAACACCTTCGGCGTAGTCTACATCGACGACTTCGAAGCCAGCCAGGAAATCGTGTCGCAGCCGTTGTTCCGCGAAGCGTGGACGATCTCCTCACCCCCGGTTCCCCGGACGGACTCCTCGCGAGGCAGCTTTTTCTGGTTCAATCGTTTCGACCCGTACCGGCTCACGGAGATCTACAACAAGGATGAGGTGCCTGCCGAGGACCGCACGCAGGTGCTCTCCATGCAGCTCGATACGTCGCGGAGCCTGTCGGACTGGGGCGGCATTCAGCGCTCGATGTCCTCCGGGCTGCAGAACTTCACCAATACGCAGTACATCGAGTTTCGCGTCCAGGGCAACCACGGCACGCTGGTGTTCGACATGGGCCAGATCACCGAGGACGTCAACGACAACGATGCGTGGGATACCGAGGACCTGGAGCGCAACGGTTTTCGCAACGGCGTGCTAGACACGGATCCGGACGAGGACGTGGGGCTGGATGGGATACCGGATCTGCTGGAATGCAATGACTGGGACCCCGTCGGAGATACCTGTTGGGACGCGGGCAAATACAATGCCTCCTCGAATAAGGATCCGCACGGGGACAACTGGTTCTACAGTGACGACGCGGACCAACGCAACGAGTACTCAAGGGTCAACGGCACGGAACGCAATCGACCCGATCCCATCCGCGGCTGGCTGCCGGACTCCGAGGATCTCAACGGCAACAAGTCGCTGGACCGCCTCAACAACTATTTCGAGTACGAGATCGACCTGGCCGATCCGCTCAGCCCCTTCCTCGTGAAGAACTCAGAGTTCTGCAACGACTGCAGCGACGGCAGCACCCTGGGGCCATGGCGAACCTTCCGGATACCGGTCAATGACAGCACCGCCACGGGGCTCGGTACGATCATCAATTCGCCCAGTCTGCTGGCGATCGAATACATGCGCCTCTACGTCACCGGTGTCGATCTGGGCCGGTCGGCGCGTGTGAACATCGCCGACATGAGTCTCGTGTCGTATCGCTGGCGCGACGTCCGCGTCGTGGCCGCCGAGGACAGCGGCCAGGCGCTCCGCATCGCAGTGGTCAACACCCGCGAAAACGCGAACTACACGTCTCCCCCGGGCGTGGATGAAGTCATCGACCGGGTCACCCTGATCGGCCAGGGTGAGCAGTCCCTTCTGCTCGAATTCATAAACCTGCAGCCGCGCATACCGGACGGGGACAGCACATTCGATACGACCTATATCGTCGACACGACGTGGGTCACCAATCCGACGCCGCCGCCCGACTCGATAAGACAGTTCGACACAACGGGCATCGTGGTCGACACTACGGTGACCGACCAGGTGGACCAGGTCATTGTCAGCCAGACCCTGCTCTCTTCGCAGGACTACACGGGTTACCGTAAGCTGCAGATGTACGTGCACGGCGACGACTCCGCCAGCGGCAGCTATATCTTCTTCCTGCGCTTCGGTACGGACACGACCACGTTCTACGAGTATCGCTCGCCGGTGGTCACCGGGTGGACCGAGATCAACGATATCGACGTCGACTTCAACGAACTCACGGGACTCAAATTCAACGCCCAGCAGGGTCGTGAGATCTCCGAATACAGAGACATCGATACCGTGGACGGGCGATACCGGGTAAAAGGTAATCCTTCCCTTTCCCGCATCGAGTATCTCGAGATGGGCATCGCCAACCTGGACCTCCAACCGCGGCAGGGCCAGATTTGGGTGGACGAGCTTCGCCTCACTGACGTGCGGGACGACGTCGGCTACGCGGCACGGGCGTCGATCAACGTGGGCTTCTCCGACTTTGCCGGCGTGAGCGTGGCCTATCGTACCCAGAACTACGCGTTCAAGACCCTGACCCAGTCGCGCCAGAACGTGGTCAATTCATCCAGCCAGGAGGACATCAGCGTGTCGGCCCGGATTTCCCCGCACAAGATCCTGCCGCCGTCCATACCGCTGCAGATACCGGTGTCCGTCACCTGGGGCCGCAACACCAGTACGCCCTACTTCGTGACCCGCAGTGACATCGTAGTCCCCGAGGACGCGCGCGACGAGGAGGCCACCCGAACGGAACGCAAGGGCGTCTCCATAGGTGCGCGATACGCCAGGCAGGGCGGAAACGTCCTCGAGCGATTCCTGTTCACGCCGCTGAGTGGATCGGGGTCCTACTCGGCATCCGAAACCAGGTCGCCGACTATCCGCCTGAGCCGACGCACCAGCTACAGCTGGCAGGCCCGCTACCAACTCAATATTGCCAAACCGCCGAGCGTACCCCTGCTCTACTCTACGCGGTTCCTGCCCATGCCGCGATCGACTTACAGCACGCGCTTCACGCTGTTGCCATCGCGATTCAACGCCAGCGGCAACTTCGCGAGGAGTGAGGGGCTCACGCAGTACATCAAGGATGGCGACCCGACCAGGTCGTTCACGCGGACCTTTCAGGGTAATTTTGCACTCGGGTACACACCCATCACGAATCTGAGTTTCGACTACACATACAATACTTCGCGCGACCTTCGCAACAACCTGAGGCTCGTGTTTCCGATCAGCAAATTCAAGCTCGGCGACGAAACCGCGTTCAACCAGCAGTACCGGACATCGTATACGAACCGCTGGATCTGGTTCCTGGAGCAG
>JAUVRN010000431.1 GCA_030597645.1 Candidatus Zixiibacteriota bacterium | reverse complement strand
TGATAACTGGTTGTGATTCAAAGGGTAAGAAATGGCGCTCAGGAGAGGCGCATGAAGTCTATGCCCGCTTCTTCCAAAAGCCGGGTCACGGTCTCGAGCTTGAATGGTTTTGAAAACAGGCCCACCGCGCCCTTGCTCCTGGCTTCCTCTTCAAGCGCTTCGGTCGCATAACTCGACATCATGATGATCGGGAGGCGAGGCCGCTTTTGCTTGAGTCGGACCACGAGATCCATGCCGCCCATGTTGGGCATGACCACATCGCTGATGACGCCGTCGAACTCGGACTGCTCGACCAGTTCCAGCACTTCGTCACCCCCGGAACAGGTAACCGCGTCGATATCGAGCAGCTCCAGCAGGCTGGACATGACTTCACGGACACTGGCGTGGTTGTCGGCTACGACCATACGCGAGCGACTCATGGACATCTTCCCCCTGTCCATACTATCGGAAGCCCGCCAGGCGCGTTTCAGCGCCCGAGGAGGGGGTATTTGCTTGGAGGGTGCCCGCATGTCGTGTTTTTTCGCGTTCCCGTCGATTATTGTAAGGTCGTCGACGGTCGGGTCCGATCCCGGACGATGCGCCTCAGGCGGGGGATGACGATCGCGGCCACAAGGAGCAGGGCCGCTGCGATGCTCAGTGGTTCGGGCAGAAGCCCGTTGTGCGGGTGGATGACCCCGAGGCGCCATGCCGGTGCGAAGTACTGTACGACGGCTCCGGCGGCGAGGCTTCCCACCGCGACCCCCCCAAAATAGACTGCCGGCCCCGCCTCGCCCACCTGCCGGGATACGACCAGAGCCGAGGCGAGGTTGGTGGCCGGTCCGGCCAGCAGTAGCACCAGGGCTGCACCGGGTGCCATACCCTTGACCAGAAGTGCGGCGGCCAGGGGCGTGGAAGCGGCGGCGCAGATGTAGAGCGGTATGCCGATGAGGAGTGCGGCGATCATCTGACCCGCCGCGCCGCCCGGCAGCTTCTCGAGAAAGTCGCCCGGGAGCATGGCGAGGATCACACCGGAGAGGAGGATGCCGAGCAGCAGCCAGCCGCCGATGTCCGGAATGAGCTCCCGAAACACGAAGTTCCACGCGCGGCGCATGCGGCCCGCTGGGTTCTGACCCGCCTGGTCGCCGCTGCAGCACGCGCACGTCAAAGGCTCGGGTTGTGCAGGAGAATCGTCCGGCAGCAGGTTGGCCACGGTGCCGGTGATCACGGCCGTGATGACTGCCGCCACCGGCCGGATGACGGCCCAGATCGGTCCCAGCAGCGCCCACGTCAGCGCGATCGAGTCGGCGGAGGTTTCCGGTGTGGAGATGAGGAACGACAGTGTGGCACCGCGTCCTGCACCCTGCCGCCGCAATCCTACCGCCGCAGGAATGACCCCGCACGAGCAGAGCGGAATCGGCACGCCCAGCAGCGCCGCCTTCCACACCGATGCCTGCCCACGCCCGCCCAACTGGGCCATGATCCACTCCTGGGGAACCCACGCATGCAGGACACCCGCAACCAGAAGGCCCAGCCAGATGTACGGAGCGGCCTCGAGCAGCATGCCCCAGGCGGCGATCATGGCGTCGAAGACGAAACTCATCACCGGGACCCGTGCTTGACGTGCGCGGTCGCCTGAGCGAACAGCGTACGGACATGTTCGTCATCGAGACGGTAGTAGACCATCTTCCCGTCACGACGGCTGCGTACGATGTGGTGCGTCTTGAGCAGGCCCAGCTGATGGCTCACGTTGGACACGCGCATGTCGAGGAGTACCGACAGATCGCAGACACACATCTCGGCGTGAGACAACGCATCCACGATGCGAACGCGCGTAGGATTGCCGAGCATCTTGAAGGTGGCGGCAAGGCGTTCGGCCTGGACGCTCTTGAGGGTGCCCCGGGCGACTTTGCGGATGAGCGCTTCGTCGAACGCGAATACGTCGCACGCGGGCACCACGGTCCGTGTACCCGGAGCCCTGGTCACGGCACAGATATTATAACATTTGAACAAGTTGTCAAGTGAGTCTTAACCGATGTCTGTCCCGGCCTCGTGGTCCATCCTCACCGTCGTCGGGGGGACGGGCCATGAATTGGGCCCTGTCGTTTCCGAGCGCGGCCGCTATGCCGCAGCCGGGGCCTGGCGAGCACCGAGCTGGCGATCGAGAACGAGCAGTTCGGGTCCGTGATCACCGATCTGCTTGAGCGTGTCGATGATCTGGGTCGCCTGCTCTTCTTCTTCCACCTGCTCGGTCACGAACCACTGCAGTTCCGCCGTGGTGGCGTGGTCCTTTTCGCTGGTGGCCATGTCGTAGAGCTCGTGGATCTTGGCCGTCACGGACTGTTCGTGTTCCAGCACCTGCTCGAACATCTTCAGCGGCGTGCCGAACGCCGACGGCGGCTTGTCGACGGCCTCCAGGGTGATGCGCCCGCCGCGGCGGGCCACATAGTCCATCAGCCGCGTAGCGTGCGCGATCTCTTCCTGCCACTGCAACCGCATCCAGTTCGCGCAGCCCGGCAGGGTGTTGGCCTCGCACTGGATGGCCATGCTCAGGTACAGATACGCCGAGTAGAATTCGTGTTTTACCTGTTCGCCGATCGCGTCCTGCATCGTCTTACTTATGTTCATATCCTGTTCCTTTCCGCCTATTCCGAGGCGTTCATCTAACGAACGAGCGCGTCGCTTGTCAAGACGACCGCTCGCGGTCCCGGTCGGCCGTCCGGTTGCCGTCTTGACCCCGCGGCCCGGGCCGCATTGCCTGGGTTGTCTATCGCATGAAAGCCTACCGTATCGACC
>JAUVRN010000188.1 GCA_030597645.1 Candidatus Zixiibacteriota bacterium | reverse complement strand
GTTGCGCAGCCCGCGCCGCCAGGGCACCGGTTCGGTAGTTGACGATGACGACTCGCCAGGCAGGAGTGCGCATGAACGGAAATCAGAGGCGTCCGAACATCGACATGAAGCGCAGACGCCACACCATCCAGATAGCTTCACGTACGATCTTCTTGGACATTTTGGAGAGACCCGCCTGCCGGTCGACGAATACAATCGGGATCTCCTTGATGCGGAAGCCCTTCTTGTAGGCGCGGTAACTAATCTCAATCTGAAACGAGTAGCCGTTGGAACGTACTCGCTCAAGGTCGATGCTCTCGAGAACACGGCGGTGAAAGCACTTGAATCCGCCCGTGGCGTCGCGCAGCGGCAGGCCCGTCACGATGCGGCTATAAACATTGGCGTTGTACGAGAGCAGCAGGCGGCTCATGGGCCAATTGACCACGTTGACGCCCGAGATATAGCGCGATCCGATCACCAGGTCTGCCTCCTGCGAGGCACGCAGGAAGTCCGGCAGGTACTTGGGATCGTGTGAAAAATCGGCGTCCATCTCGAAGATCAGATCGAAGTCCCGTTCGAGCGCCCAGCCGAAGCCGGCCAGGTAGGCCTGTCCGAGCCCCGCCTTGTGTTCGCGGTGGAGTACGAACACGCGCCCTCCCGAATCTGAAGCGATCCGGTCGGCGATCTTGCCTGTGCCGTCCGGCGAGTTGTCGTCCCCCACCAGGACGTGTAGTTGTTCATCCTGCGCCAGCACCTGGGGAACGATCCGGGGAAGGTTGTCGCACTCGTCGTAGGTCGGGATGATGACCAGCGCCTTCATGATGCCCGCCGCCTTCCGGCAATGGTGCTGCCCGCGACCACCAGGCCGGCCAGCAGCGCGGAAGCCAGCGTGATCCAGGCCCCGGTGATGAGTCGATCCGAGTGATAGTAAAACCGGAGCTCGTGTGTTCCCGGGGGGACCACGACGCCCCGGAACGTGGCGTTGGCTCGCACGATCGGTGCGGGCTGGCCGTTGAGCTCGGCGTGCCACGACGGGTAGTCTGTGTCCGCCAGGATCAGCAGGGCACTGTCTGTGGCCTCCACCTACACCATGATCGCCTCCAGTTCGTAGCCGGTAATGGCGGCCGCTCCCGGGGTCGCCGTATCGGAGCGGCTGGAAAACGGAAGCGGTGCCTCGACCAGGGCACAGCGGCGATAATCGAAGTCGGACTCAAAGAGCCGCGAGTAGAGCGAGTCAGAAGGCTCGTGCAACTCCCAGCAGTTCACCAGGCGCGCCCGCGGCAGGGCGCGGAGATTTCGGAACACCACGACGTTGTTGCGGTCATAGACTTTTTCCACGCCCGGGTCGGCGGGATCCTGCTGGAGATTGGCGCCCCGGCGGAAGACCAGGTAATCGACGGCGCTGAGGTCCAGGGCCTGCCGGCTGAACATGCGAGGCTGCCCGGTGCCGCCCATGAAATCGTCGTACGATCCGAGCTGGTTGCCGTGGTAACCGGTGAGCTCTGCAATGCCGTTGAGCGCAAAGTAGTTGGTGCGAAAACCGCCGGGCACGGGCAGGACCCTGATGGGTTGCGGCTGCGCCTTGAGGAAGTCCACCACCGGGTCGTCCGGGAAATAACGTTGAAGATCCACCGTCCCAATGAACGTCCAGTTCATGCGTGCCGTGTCGATCAGGATGAGCGCGGCCAACCCTGCCAGGGCCCACAGCGCCGCAGTGCGCGCCAGTTGTCGGGTAAGGAATGCCGTACCGACCGCAAGCAGCGTCGCCGCCCAGAACCCGAGGACGATCGTGTCACGATGCGCTTCCAGTACTGCGACGCGGTCAGGCGTGATGTCGGAATACACCAGGGCGCGGTACACGCCCAGCATGGCTCCGGGAGCGATGGAGATCAGCAACGTGACCAGGCCCAGGCCTCCCGCGATGTACCAGAGCAGACGTGACGATCGGGCCCCGCGATCTTCGGGTGCCCTCTGCAGTAGTGAATCGACGGCGGCGCCTGCACATAGAGAGATGGCAAAGACATATTGGAACATGATCATCGAAGGCGCCCGAAGCTGCTTGACGTTGGGTACGACGTGATAGAACACCGTGAACACGGGTGTGTGGGCACCCAGTGCGTAGAACAGCGCAAACAACCCGAGCCCAAAGAAGAACCATCGGTCCCGGAATCGTGTTCGAAACACGCAATAGACCGCCAGCAGCAACGCGATCAGGCCGCCGTACTCGGAATTGTCCTTGAAGAAGTTGCGGCCCCAGTAGGTGTTGCTCTCGGTGCTGGCGACACCGGCAAACTCGGGCACCACCTCGCTGACCGCCTCCTCCGGGTGGAGCGACCAACTGGCTGCGTACTCGTAGCCGCGCCCCTCGCCGGCGCGGGGAGAGTGCTCCTTGACGTAGAAGTAGCTCGGGTAGAACTGAATGGCGGAGATGCCCACCGCCAGGAAAACGGCGCCGAGTGAACCGAACGCCGCAGCCCAGGGCAGGGTCTTCGTATCCAGCCAGCCGCGGACGATGCGATATATCGAATAGGCCGCGTACGCCCAGAGTGTGAAGTACGCCATCTGGACATGCGGGGTCAGGATGATCGTGCCGACGATGAGCGCGAAGATCGCCATGTCGCGCGTTCGACCGTGATCCCATATTCGTTTGAGAAACAGAAATCCCAGCGGGAACCATGCCGTGACGTAGAATTTGCCGTCGTGTCCCGGGTGAACCATGCTGATCAGGTAGGGGGCCAGCATGTAGGCCAGTCCCGCGATCGTGGCCGACAGGCGTGAGAGCCGCCAGCCCCGCGCGGCCGCGTACATGTTCATCCCGGCCAGCAGGCCGTGCAGGATCAACTCCCAGCCCCTCGACCGGTGCAGGGGCAGCAGGAACTTCATGATCGTGAACGGATAGAAAATGTCGCTGTGAAACGCGTCGACATAGGGCATCCCGCCGAAGAGGTACGGACTCCAGGTGGGAAACGTCCCGTCGTGCACCGCGTGTACATAGAAACTGCGGAAGTAGACCACCGCCTGCAGCGTATCCGATCCGTAGAGCATCCGATTGGACAGGACGAAATCGGAGAACAGCACCAGTAGGATGAGCAGGTAAAGACCGGCCACGGCCCATGGATACCCACGTGAATCAAGCCAGCGTGGAGATTCGGCTGGTCGGTCGGTCCTGTCGCGCGCTTGTTTCTTGGCCATCAGAAGTGTCGGATGCCCGAATGGCCGAAGCTACGGCGCCAATGCCACCCGGACAACGGCTAGTTTGGAGCGGATTCCCGAATGCTGCGCCTTCAGTCGAAGAGCAGGACCCAGAGTGGAAAGAAGACCAGCAGCGCCACGGCGACGAGCGCCAATACGGTCTCGACCGCCGGGTTCTCAGGGGCGTCGCTCACTTGGTGCCGATCCCTACCAGGTCGAGTGACCGATACAGATCAGTGTCGGTTACGAAGAACGCACCTTCAGGAGCCGGGCCCGGGGTCGTCGGCTGCGCGCGCACGATTACGCGCCCGATGTCGTACAACAGCTGGTCCGGCATGAAACGTCTCCAGCGAAACGGATCGAGGCGCCGCAGCTTGCGTGCCCGGGCGACCCGCCGCAACTCCACGGTTCGATACTCATCGCTGCCGTCGATGCCGAGGATCTCGACCTTTTTGTATCCCGCCTGTTTCAATACACCCTCAAGCTCTTCCGGATAGTATTCACGGACGTGCTCAATGTTCCAGGGCTTCTCTCCGTAAGGCACCCGCAGCACCCGGTTGGGGGTCGTGAGGATGGCGAAGCCGCCCGGTTTGAGCACGCGGCGTATCTCGGCCATGAGGGTCACATCGTCCACCACGTGCTCGATGACCTGGAACATGCAGGCCGCGTCAAACGTGTGGTCGTCATAGGGGATGTGTTCGCCGTCATACTGCTGGAAGTACTGCTTGCCGTATTTCTTGCGGGCGTATTCCACGATCGACGGGTCGATGTCGAGACCCACGATGTCGACCTTCTGCGCGAGCATGTTCAGGCCGTAGCCGTCGCCGTGTCCGATCTCCACGACCTTCTGGCCCGCCTCGACCCGGTCCAGTGCGATCTGGTACGCCATGACATGCCGCTCGTGCAGCAGCGACTCGCCGGCCGTCTGGGTGCCCTGAATGTTCTTGCGTATCGACAAGGTGTGCTATCCCCTCTGAAATCGTCCACGGGCGGTTGACAGCCCGCCAATATACACGGTTGTCGGCCCGGCGGACGCATATCTTTTGGGCGTCCCGGGCCACCGCAACGCGAACCCCGCCAAACGGCAGACAACACGCTGTAACGAAGGCACGTAGACGTCGCCTGCACAATTCCGCGATTACCACTTTCGCTGACCCTGAAGCCCTCGCTAACATGTCTGTTCACGGATACAGCCGAACGCGGAGAGCTCATACCATGGACCTCGGACTCAAGAACAAGAATGCTGTCGTACTGGCCTCGACGTCGGGGCTTGGCCTGGCTGTGGCCGAGGCTCTCCTGACCGAAGGGGCAAGAGTGGCCATCTCCGGGCGCGACCCGCAGCGTCTGGAATCCGTTCAAGAACGGCTTCAGAACGCTTACGGGGACGCGGTCGCGGGGACGAGCCTCGACGTGACCGACACCGCTGCCCTCCAGGGCCATCTGGGCGACACTCGTAGCCGCTGGGGCGGGGTTGACATCCTCGTCATCAACGCCGGCGGACCACCTACGGGGCTGGCCTCCGAGGCGACCCTGGCCGACCTGGACAGGGGTTACGCGCTGACTCTCAGATCTGCGGTCGCCGCCGTTACCACCGTGCTGCCCGGCATGCGCGAGCGGAAGTGGGGGAGGATAGTGGCTATGACCTCGTCATCCGTACGCCAGCCGATCGACAACCTGACCATGTCCAATACCATGCGCGCGGGTCTGACGGGCTACCTCAAGACCCTTTCCCGCGAGGTGGCCCGGGATGGGGTCCTGGTCAATT
>JAUVRN010000459.1 GCA_030597645.1 Candidatus Zixiibacteriota bacterium | reverse complement strand
CGAGGCGGTATCCAAACAGCAGACCGGCCGGAGCGCAGCGGAGGTGGCCACCGAGACCGTGGCACAGGCCAGGGCGGCAAAGAAAAAGCTCAGCGGCTTTGGTCATCGCGTACATACGAAAGATCCGCGCACGGCACGACTCTTCGAGCTGGCCGCGGGGGCCGGGAAGTCAGGTGCGTACGTCGACATGGCCCTGGCTCTGGCGACGGCATTCGAAGAACAGGGCAAGGCGTTGCCGATCAACGTCGACGGCGCAATGGCGGCGGTTCTCTGCGAACTCGATTTCGACCCGCAGTTGGCCAACGCATTCTTCATCATGGCACGTGTACCCGGGATCGTGGCCCACGTGTACGAAGAGCGCACGCGCCAGAAACCGATGCGTCGCATCGACCCCAACGCACACACCTACGACGGACCCGCACGGCGCGATCTGCCGGAAGGTCGAGATTGAGGATCATCATGAAGGACCGGATACAGGAACTGCTGCCCGAACTGGCCCAGATTCGTGACACGGGTCTGCGGGACAAGATCGTCGCCGTGTGGCAGGACGCCATCGAGATGGGGGGCTGGGACATCAAGGACCTGGCCGACATGCCCTTTACGCTGCTGGTCAAGGACGTGAACATCACGTTCATCGAGCACGTCCGCACCGTCTGCCAGATGTGTGTCGCCATGGAAAAGGTGCTCGTCGATGCCTACGGGGATCGGATCAAGATCAACCACGACTATTTGGTCGCCGGTGCACTCATCGCCGACGTAGGCAAGCTCCTGGAGTTTTCGCGCCAGGGCGGCAAGTTCGTCAAGGGTGAGCTGGGCAAGTACCTCCGCCATCCATTCACGGGTGTGGGGCTCTGCTACCGCCACGACGTTCCCTACGAGGTCGCGCACCTCTCCGCCGTGCACTCCAAGGAGGGCGAGGGTGGCTTCCGTTCGCCGGAGGCGATAGTCTTTCACCACGCGGATTTCACCGATTTTGAACTGGTCGGGGGCTGAGGCGGCCTGCCCCACGTATATACATAGGAAGTGCTGCAGAGCCGTTCACATCGTGCACCGTGTGAGGTAATCACTATGGGTCAGACGTTTGCCGAGAAGATCTTGTCATCCAAAGCGGGCCGCACCGTGGTACCCGGTGAAATCGTCGAGGTGGAGCCGGATGTGGCCATGTCGCACGACAACACGGCAGCGATCTCCGGGATCTTCAGGAAGATCGGAGTCGAGAAGATCGCGCGGCCCGATATCCACGTGGTCATTCTCGACCACGCCGCGCCCGCCCCCAACGAGATCATTGCCGCCAACCACAAGGTGGTGCGCGAGTTCGTGGCGGAACAGGGGATCGAGCGTTTTCACGACATCAACACCGGCATCTGTCACCAGGTGATGTGTGAAAAGGGCTACGTGCTGCCCGGCATGGTGGCGGTCGGATCCGACAGTCACTCGTGCATGTACGGCGCCATGGGTGCCTTCGGCACGGGCATCGGTCGCTCGGAAATGGCGGTTGTCTTCGCCACCGGTCGCCTCTGGTTTCGCGTGCCCGAGTCGATCAAAGTCGAACTGACGGGCACGATGCCGAAGGGCGTGACCAGCAAGGACCTGATGCTCAAGATCGCAAAGGCCATCGGCACCGATGGCGCGATCTACAAGATGCTCGAATTCACCGGGCCGCTGATCGGCCGGCTGTCCATAGCCCAGCGCATGATCTTTCCCAACATGTCCGTCGAAATCGGCGCCAAGGGTGGTTTCGTAGAGCCCGACGACGCGATGGAAGCCTGGTTGCGTGAGCGGACGGATGCGAGCTGGGAGGTCATCCGGCCCGACACGGACGCGGAGTACGAGCAAACCCACACCTTCGACTGCACGGACCTCGAACCGCAGGTGGCCACACCCCACGACGTGGACAGGGCCTTTGACGTGAGTGAGGTCAAGGGCGTCAAGGTCGACCATCTCATGCTGGGCACCTGCTGCAACGGCCGGCTCGAGGATTTCGAGGTCACGGCGCGCATCCTCAAAGGCAAGAAGATCTCGCCCGGCGTGCGCTTCCTGGCGCTTCCCGCATCGATGAACATCTACCTGGAAGCACTCAAGCTCGGCTACATACAGACGCTCATCGAGGCCGGTGTGGTAGTCATGAATCCCGGTTGTGGACCCTGCATGGGTGCACACGAGGGCATCCTCGCGCCCGGGGAGGTGGCCCTGACCACCAGCAATCGCAATTTCAAGGGCCGCATGGGCTGCAAGGAAGCCGATATCTATCTCGGTTCGCCGGCGACCGTGGCAGCCAGCGCCCTGACCGGACACATTACCGACCACCGCGAAACCGGCTGGCTGGACGAGGAGTAGATCATGAGCAAACCGGCCATGAAATTCTCGGGACGGGCCTGGAAGTACGGCGACCACGTCAACACCGACGTGATCTTTCCCGGCAAGTACACCTACACGATCTCAGATCCGGCGGAGATGGCGCCGCACGCACTCGAGGATCTCGATCCCGAATTCGCGGGCCACGTTAAGCCGGGGGACGTGGTGGTAGGCGGCAAGAACTTCGGCTGCGGTTCGTCGCGGGAGCAGG
>JAUVRN010000187.1 GCA_030597645.1 Candidatus Zixiibacteriota bacterium | reverse complement strand
CTCCGGGGCCGATCGAGGCCGCCGGAGACACCAACTGTGACGGATCGGTGGCATCCTCCGATATCATCCGGATGGTGGAGGGACTCACGTTCGTGATGGAGATCAACGGTACGTTGCTCGAGACAGCACGCTTCACCCACTCCGATCAGTCGGGAAGCTGCGACGTCAACGTTCAGAGCTCTCTGGCGGCCAGTGGAATCCAGATGGACTTCGAATCCGACGGCTGTCCGCTGGAAGGTTCGGTCACGGCCTCCATGTCTTACACCTTCGATTGCCAGGGCGGCCGTGACAATCCCTGGGCGCTGGCCGGCAGTGGTGTGTGGACCGTCACCGGCCGGTACGACGGCGTCAACGAATCGTACACCTTCACCAACGGCACCAACGTGTGGACCACGAGCGAGCCGTGTGGTGATGGCCCGGCCGCATCGCATCTGCGGTGGTAGTAGCTGCTTGGATATAGTTACCAGGAGAGGGGCCCTCCAATGGGGGCCCTTTTTCATGGTTCATCCGGGAATATCGGGGAATGCGGCCCGGTGATGCGGCAGGGAGAGTCCTCGGATGTCACACCGACTGGCCCGGGTAAGGACCGGCCGAACATGTCAACTCACAGGATCGAGCAGATATCGCAAGGCGGCACATCGCCCTTGAATATGTAGTTCACCATCCGAATGATATCGGAAGATGCCACCGACCCGTCACAGTTGGCGTCCCCGGCGGCCTCGATCGGTCCAGGAGCCGGCCCCGCTTTGAACACGTAGTTGACGAGCGAGATGATGTCCGCGGAGGTCAGAGTGCCGTCTTCATTGACGTCTCCGGTCATCGAGACGGGGCAGCTACCCGCGCCCAGTGCATCCGCGACGGCGGTGACTCCCGCCGTGCCCTGGTTGGAGTAGATGATCGCCACCTGGTAGTGGACCGAGTCGCCCGCCGCAAGCGTGGGCTGACCGAAGGTGAGCAACGCGGACCAGTCGTCCGCCACGTTCCCGACGGTATCTTCTACGGACGCCATCTCGATATATGCTTCGGCGGCGGTGAAACCGTCCCACACGATCAGAGGGTTGTTGATCAGCCTGAGGTTACGTGACTCGCCCTGGAGCAGGGTGATGCCGCAGGCGCGGGTGTCCAGATCGTCGCGTATCATGACCAGTTCGCGGCCGCTCACCACTTCGCCGCGATTAATGGTCCAGGTCGTTACGTTAAAGTCAGTGAAGAGTGCGGCCAAAAAAGTCTGCGTCGTGTCACAGTCGTTGTGGATCGTGTAGTCGATCAGGAAGTAGTCACACTGACTCCCGACGGAGGGCGACCAGGTAAACGTGACCCGGCCGTGCAGCCGCCGGTCGGGTGTGACCCAGCGGAGCGAGCGAGCCTCGAAGGAGGGCGGTGCACTCACCGAGACGAACGTGTCCACGGGGATGAAATTGGGCGATTCGTTCAGGTCCCAGAAGGCCAGCGTGTCGGTTCCATCCACCATGCCCAGAATGAGCGAGGCATCGAACAGCGCATCGATGCTGTCGAGCACGAAATGGTCGAACCCCGGCGTATTGTGAGTGGAGAGGTCGAGGCAACTGGTGCTCCAGGTGATCGTGTCGGCGGGGGCGTCTACACACGTGACCGGGACCGTGATCGGGATCGGAACGACCGGGTACGCTGCGGAGCCCGTATAGAAGGTCACCATTCCCGAGTATTCGCCCACGTCGCACGCCGATCCGAGTGCCGACGCATCAAAGGTTGCGGTGAACACAGCCGTATCGAGCAGGCCCAGCGTCACCGGAAGTGAGCCGGATATCGACAGCAGGGGGTGAGACGTGGAGACCGAATCGATCTGCACGGGGGTGCTGCCGAGATTGAACACAGTCAACAGTGTGTCGATCTGCTCACCCAGCGTGATGGCTCTCGTGTGAACCGTGGGCGGCGCGGCGAATACCCCGGCCAACCCGACCGAATCCATTGCTTCAGACACGGCGCTCAACTCGACGCTGGGATCGCCGTACAGATCCGACGCAGCCTGCAACGTGGCCAGGGCAAAGAAGGGATAGTCCGCTGTGGGCGTCAGGTAGGTCGTCCAGGCGCGGTACCAGATCTGCTCGGCACGCTCCCGGTCGAGCAGTGTGCCTACCAGGTAACCGGCCTTGTTGCCGATGCCGCAGTTGGTGTGCACGCCGCCGGCATCGTTGTACGCGGATACATAGATATAGTCGCTGTAGTGGTCGGGCAGGCCTGTGGCCGGCGGGTCGGCCAGGTCCCGGATGATGAATGGTGGAGTGAGGACGATGTCCTCGCCGATCTGCCAGTCTTCGCGGTCCAGCATGGCGCCGATGAAGTCCGAGTAGTGTTCGTGCAGCGCACCGGACGCAAAACCGTAGATCAGGCCCGGTCCATACACGCTGACTCCGTGCGCCAGTTCGTGGGCCACCACGTCGAGGGCACCGGAGAAGGGCAGGTAGTTGATCCCGTCGCCGTCGGAAAAGTTGATCGAGCTGTCGAGACCCCAGTAGGCGTGGTTGACGTACATGGAGTCGTGTACGCCGACCCGGATGGTGGCCCCCGAGTCGTCAAAGCTGTCGCGGCCGAACGTGTTGAGGAAGTACTCGTAGGTCAGTTGGGCGTAGTAGTGCCCTGATACCGCCGGCCTCTGCGACGGGTCGTCGTCGAACACGTTGTCGCCGTCCGGGTCCGTCGTGATGGGACCGCCGCCACGCCAGTTGTCGTAGGTGACGATGACGCCCCGGAGGCTGTCCACTGGTGCGTCGAACATTGGCTGGCTGGCGTCGATCATCCGAAACGTGCCGCCCTGCTGGTAGGTTTTGAGAGGCTGCAGGTTACCCAGCACGTCGATGCCCCACCCGGAGACCGGTCCGTCCATGGGTATGTCGCTGATTTTCAGCAGGGTCTGTCCCGTGTGGGCATCGATGAACACGCGCCACCGGATCGCGTGGGAGCCCGGTACCGTCACGGTGACCCGCCAGGCCAGGTGAGCACCATCCTCCGCGGGATACACATACAGTTCGGATCGGCCCACCACGTCGATCCGGTTCAGTAGAGCGCCGACCTCTGCCGTGCCGGACTCGCGTGCTGCGTCCGAGGTGATCCGGGGCGTGGTGTCGAGGTCCGGCGTGGGGATGCTCTGTCCTGCCACCATGTACAACTCGCCGGCGGCATCAAAGTGGGCGACTTTCTGGCAGCCCCAGACCGGGATGTTCCGGTACTGCTGATTGAGGCGCAGATGCGTATAGCCCAGGTTGTCCGTCTCCGTCTTGTATAGACGTAGCTCGGTAGACGGGTCCCTCAGGCGGAACAATTCCCGGTGCCGGGCTACGAACTCGATGCTGGTCTGAAGTGGTGTGTCGCCGGACCGGGGGCGGATCCGCGCCTTGACCGATGATGCCGTGTTGTGCCTGGCGTCAAACACCACCTGTTCCACCAGATCGCGCGGTGCTCTCTGATCGACGCCGCTCGCGAACAGGGTAGTAGATGACGTGGCAAGGAGTACAGCGATCAAGCCGGTTGGCAGGCGGGATCCAGTCGGGTTCCTCATAGCGCTCTCGGATTGGGCATTTACCATTGATCTTGCACGTACATCGGTTCGGATTGGGCATTCACCATTGATTTTGCACGTACATCGGTTCGGATTGGGCATTCACCATTGATCTTGCACGTACATCGGTCTGGTGACACGGCGCGCCGAATCGCGGGGAGGAAAACGGCCGGGGGCGGGAGCCGCCAAGTCGCCGGTAATGTAACGGGTTGCAGCCGTTTGTCAAAGGCCGTGGTAGGGCTACGTGCTGGTGGTCAGCTCGCGGGTCCACCGGATCAGATTGTTGAGCAGACCCGGATGGTAGCCGGCCTCGGAGTGCCGGATGATTCCCTCGGCGTCGATCACGCAGAGATGGGGAATACCCTGCACGCCGTACGCGTTGGTGAGGCTGCGATCGCCAAACAGCAGGCCCATGGCGTATCCCTGGGCGTTCCACCATGTGCGAGCCGCTCTGGGATCGCGTTCCCACACGTTGACGCTGAATACCACGACGTCGTTGCCGGCGTGTTTGCGCACGAACTCGTCGATCTGTGGCATGGACCGCTTGCACGGGCCGCACCATGTCGCCCAGAAATCCATGACGACCACCTTGCCGCGCAAATCCGACAATCGCACCAGTTTGCCCTGTGCGTCGGTTAGCGTCCAGTCCGGTGCCGGCACATTGATGCGGGCGGCCGGAGGGCGCCGGGTCTGCTGGTTCTGAGCCCTGCGGGGTGCAGCCGGGGGACGGGTCGGGGGCGAGACGCGATTGGTCTCGGTATAGATGAGCACCTGCTCCCAGCGCGAGTCGGCGTGCAGGACGGCCAGTGCCTGATCCTGAGTCAGGCGGGTCGTCTCGTCGAAGCCCTTGAGCAGGGCATCGGCCAGCGCCTCAAAGGCCCGGTCGGCCTGAGCGCGCACGGCATAGTGCCGACCCAGCAGGTAATCCTGCTCGGCTGTCCGCTCCGAGGTGGGTATGGTGATCAGGTCCGAGTGATCGATCGAAGCCCGATCGATCGCGGCAACCTGCTGCCCCGGATCGGCGGTCAACGTATCGGTGGTGGTGACCTGCTGCCCCGGATCGGCGGTTTTCACGTCGGTGGTGGCGGCCTGCTGATCACCGGAACAGGAGAGGATCGCAAGGGCGGCCAGGATGCAGGCGGCTGCGGTGTACGGGCGTGGTGCGTGCGTCATAGTTGGTCGGCTCTCAAGCGGTGTCCTTTTCGATCCGGGCGGCAGCCACATCCAGCGCGTCTCACATCCCGCTCATCCCACATCCAGCGCGTCTCTTGTGATGAGCCCGGGAATCTACAAGGCTTATACAAGGCATGCGGCCATCGCATCGGAAGGACAATTGTTCGTTTTCTCAGGGCGGACTGCAGGCGCAGTCGCTGCCCGGCACTCGGGCTGTCTCGAAGCAGGAAGGGCCCCGCGGTGTCGCAGGGCCCTT
>JAUVRN010000330.1 GCA_030597645.1 Candidatus Zixiibacteriota bacterium | reverse complement strand
CGTCATCTGCCAGAAGATGATCATCAGCAGGCCGAACGTAGCCAGCGAAATGTAGTCACCCCACTGGCCGCTCACCGACACCGACTCAAAGCCTTCGTAGAATCCCCGGTAGCTGTCGGACATGTAGATCACGAAGGCGACGATCACGGCGACCAGCGCGTCGCCGGCCACGAGGCCGGAGGCAAAGATGATGCCCTTCTCGTTGCGACCGGTTGCCTCCTCGAGCGACCTGGACGTCTTCTTCACCAGGATAGACAGCAGCCCGCCCGCCATGATCGGCGTGGAGAGGGTGAGCGGTAGATAGAGCCCGATGGCAAACGGCAGGGAATTGACGCCGACCAGTTCGATGGCCGCGGCCAGCATCACGCCTACCATGATGGTGGCCCAGGGCAGATCACCGGTCATCACGCCCTGGACGATGGCGGCCATGACGTTGGCCTGGGGCGCCAGCAGGCCGGTTTCGTTTTGAGGTGTCTGAATGCCGAACGATTTGTACAGCACGAAGACGACGAAACCCATGGTTACGGCACTGGTCGCCAGCCCCACGAACTCGAGCCACTGCTGTTTCCTGGGTGTCGCACCCAACAGATACCCGGTCTTGAGATCCTGCGCGATGTCTCCCGACATGCAGACGGCGATGCAGACAATCGTGCCGATAGACATGGCCGTGATCATGCCCGCCGTTCCGGCGATGCCGAATTTCATCAGGATCAGGCAGGTCACCAGCAGTGTGGCGATGGTCATACCCGATACCGGTGACGATGCCGAGCCGACCAGACCGACGATGCGTGCCGCCACCACCACGAAGAAGAAGCCGAACAGCAGGGTCAGGAGCACGCCGAGGAAGCTGATGTTGATACCCGGCATTAGCCAGATGGTCAGCGAAACGACCAGCGACCCGACCAGGACGACCGACACCGGAATGTCCTGATCGGTACGCCGTTCCACCTGTGCATCCTTGCGCCCCATGATCTGGCGAATGCCCGCCCCGAATGAATGCACGATGGTGGGCAGCGATTTGATCAGGCTGACGAAGCCGCCCAGCGCCACCGCGCCCACACCGAGGTACTTGATGAAGTAGTTTCGGAGCTGTCCCGTGGACATCTCCGCGATGGGTATCGGTGCCGGCGGAATGATGCTGTCGGGAATGTAATGGCCGACGTAGGCCAGCAGCGGCCCGATGGCCAGATAGCCCATTACGGCGCCACCCATCATCAACGCGGCGACCCGCGGACCGATGATGTAACCCACGCCGAGCAGCGCGGCGTGCGCGTCGACACCGATGTAGCCTCCCTTGAGGTACTGCTTGAACTCGTAGAGGGGGCTTTCGCTCCAGAGCCGGGCGGCCGTCATGCCGATCTTGTGAATCGCGCCGATGCCGATGCCCAGGAAGACCAGTTTGGCTTTGCCGCTCCCCTCGTCTCCGGCTACGATGATCTCGGCGCAGGCGGTACCTTCGGGGAAGGCCAGCGTTTCGTGTTCCTTCTCCACGAGGTACCGGCGCAGCGGGATCATGAAGAGGATGCCGAGCGTGCCCCCGAGCAGTGACAGTATGATGATCTGCGACTGCGTGATCTCGTAGTGGAAACCGGGTAACGTCTCGTTCCATATGAAGAAGGCCGGTATCGTAAAGATCACACCCGCGGCCAGGGACTCTCCGGCCGAGCCGATGGTCTGGACCATGTTGTTTTCGAGTACCGTGACCTTGCTGAAGAGGCTCCGCAAAATGGCCATGGAGATCACCGCGGCGGGGATCGAGGCCGAGACGGTCATGCCCAGTTTGAGGCCGAGGTAGGCGTTGGCGGCCCCGAACACGATGGAGATCAGGGCCCCCAGGATCACCGCTTTGAGCGTCGCCTCGGCAATGGTCTTGGACGCGGGTACGTATGGTTGGAACGAATCTGGGGATGGATCCGGGGCCCTGGCGGCACCCGGGGCATCCTGGGAACTGACCAAACTTCCACCTCCGGCTGAGGTTGTGGGGGCAGGTGATTTGCGCGAAGATATTGTGGCTGCGGACGCAACGTCAAGGCATTTATAGCCTTGTAGGCCGATCCGGGGTCATGAGAACGTGAATATGTGCAAGTACTTGCAATATCTTGCGGTCGGACGGTCCGGCGAGCCCGAAGAGCATGACAAAGCCCCCTGGGGTCGCTCCCGGCTTTTGAGCTTGACAGATCATATACCAGGGAGTACATTTTTGTCACAAGACGCGGTCCGTAGAATTACTCTGATACCCGTTTGGCCCCGCTCGGCATTGAATATCGGACGGACATCGGGTTCCCCGGCCCGGTATCCCGCATCTGAAATAAATGCAGACCTGATCGTGTCCTCCATAGGGTGTGGATTGCAAATGCGATGGAGTGGAAATATAAAAGGGTGTAAGGAGGGAGTACGATCCGTTTGGGGGTCTGGTTTCATTGCGGAGAAATGCTCAAACTCGGTAACCGATCGAACCAACCACAACAGACGGGGGTGGAGCTAATGAAGCGATTCACCACAATCCTGTTGGCTATAGCCGTTGGCGGGATGTTGGTGTCGTTGGCCATTGCCAAGGACACCGGTAGTCGGGATGCTCTCCGTCTTTCAGACGCAAGACTGGAAGAGGGCGAGTGGAAAGTGGCCGTTTTCGTGATCAATGATCAGGAACTGGCGGCTTTGGATATTCCGATTCGATATGGACAGTCCGGAGATGGAATCGAACTGCTCCGTGTTGATTTTGCCAATATGCGCTTGGCCAGCTGGGACTTCACTCATGCTCAGATCGACAATGAAGCCAAGACGGTGATCATTGGCGCGATTTCTGAGCTGGTGGGTACACGCGAGTCTGCGGATCTAAAGGTGGCCACACGCGGTGTGGACTCCAAGATTGCAGATTTGGTGTTCCGGGTAGATGAAGGATTCGTACCTGAATTCACGACCTTCACCACGAAGAGCCCGGGGCATGAGCTGACGTTCCTTTACAACGAGGAAGCGGACGGACATCTGACCGTGCGTTCGTATGTGCCGGAGTTCGAGGTCGATGTTGAAGGCTTCGCGAAACCTTCGGTGCTGCCCTCGGAGTACGCGTTGTCTCAGAACTTCCCGAATCCGTTCAACCCGAGCACGGCTTTCTCGCTGTCGTTGCCTGAGGCCTCAGGTTATTCGATCCGAGTCTTCAACGTAGCGGGCCAGCTGGTAAAGACGTGCGACGGCCATGCGGAAGCGGGCGTGCACGAAGTGATTTGGCACGGTGACAACAATCAGGGTTCCAAAGTAGCTAGCGGGGTCTATTTTTACAGGGCCGAAGCCAGCGGCTTTACGGAAACCCGAAAGATGATGTTGCTCAAGTAGACTAACGTTAAGCTCATTAGCCTGCTGGAGATAAAGTCTCCCTTCTTTCCGCCGGGGTCCGCAAGGGCCCCGGAGTTTTTTTGCCCTCTCTGCTCGTGTCCTGAGTCAGGACACTAGTGATCCGTTT
>JAUVRN010000465.1 GCA_030597645.1 Candidatus Zixiibacteriota bacterium | reverse complement strand
TGGATTCGCCCCCACCGGCCTGTGGCCGAGGGCGATTGCCGGGTCTGCCACGGCGACGGGGAGATCCCCGTGGTGGTTCAGCAGGATCGGACTCAACAATGCCGAGGCTGTCACCGAGACAAAATCGAAGAGTTCAACAAGGAGTATCAGCACGGCCCGGTGGGCGCCGGGGAGTGCCTGGCATGCCACAATCCGCACGGATCGGCCTGGGGATCCGGCCTGCGCATGTCAGTGGAAGAGCTCTGCACGACCTGTCACGAGGGTATCGATGCACAATTGGCGGGGATGGTCGTGCACGCACCATTCGCGGGAGGCGCCTGTACCCAGTGTCACGATCCCCACGCCACCAATTATGCCTGGGGTCTGTCGCGCCGCTCCAATTCAGTCTGCCTGCCGTGCCATTCGATGGAGGGTGGTTCGGACTGGCACCGCCATCCCGTCACTGGGAAACCACGGACAGGCCGCCAGATCGTCGAGGTCAACGAACGCGGCGAGCTCGAGTGCACCAGCTGTCACGATCCGCACTACAGTTCCGCCCAATTTCTCCTGCACACCGACAACCCCCAGATCTGCAGAGGGTGTCATGAAGACAAGTAGCCTCTCCGTGGCCGCCGTGGCCGCTGTGCTGGTGGCGAGCGGGTGCGCCGGATCGCGCCAGGTCCAGACTACGAATATGCTCTGGCCCTCGGAACCGTCCGCGCCCGAAATCAGATTCGAAGGCGCCATCTACGGCTCGGCCGACGTCGGGCGCAGCTTCTGGCAAAAATTCGAAGGATTTCTCTTTGGTCGGTCTCCTGAGGAGGGCCTGGGCAAGCCCTACGGGCTCTGTGTGGACGGCGATATCTGGTACGTGGCGGACTCGGGTCGTGACCGCGTCATGGTGTTCAACTGGAAGAGCAAGCGTGTATGGACTTTTCGGGACATGGACTCCAGGCACCGGCTTCTGGAACCGGTAAACGTTCAGGTCGGACCCGACGGTATGCTCTACGTCGCGGACACGGAGCTGGGTCGCGTCGTCCGATTCCATGTGGACGGCACCTTTGACCGCATCATTGGCTCCCACGACGATCTCGAAAGCCCCGTCGGTATGGCCTGGGACGCACGCGGCCGCATGCTGGTCGTCGATTCCAAGCGGCATCAGGTGGTCGTCTTTGCTTCCGACGGTACGCACGTCACGTCGTTCGGTGAGCGCGGCGAGCAGCCCGGTCAGTTCTATTATCCACTCGGGATCGCTGTGGCTGACGACGGCACCATCTACGTAGTGGATGCACTTCATTTCACCGTTCAGCTGTTCGACTCGGATTTCACCTACATCGGTGATTTCGGGCATGATGAGAGCGCAGCGGCCCTGAAGCCGCGGCCGCGGGCCGTGGCCATCGATCGCCACGGCCGGGTCTATGTCACGGATGCCATGCGACACACCGTGCTGGTCTTCGATTCGGCCGGCACACTGCTGTATCGATTTGGGAACCTGGGTAGCGGGGACGGGGAATTCAAGCTGCCGGCCGGCGTCCACATAACGGAGGACGGCATGGTGCTCGTGGTCGATTCCATGAACCGTCGAATCTTGAGATTCCAGCTGGTAAGGGGGTGAGGCAGGTATGCTCCGGGTAGCCATCACGTGTGCCACCATCATGGCCTTCGCCGCGTCGGCCATGGGCGGTGTGGCCGATACCAAACACAACTTCACCAGTGCGGCATCATCGCCCGACGCATACTTCACGGGCGCTTCGCAGGTATGCGCATACTGTCACACGCCACACAATGCAAGCAACACCATGATGCCTCTCGGCAGCCACGAGCCCAGCAGCCAGACGTACATCATGTACGACTCGCCCACCATGGACATGAGCCGGACCGCCCAGCCCAACGACCCTTCGCTGGTGTGCCTCTCGTGTCACGACGGGACCATCGCGGTCAACGCGCTCAATCCCGTGCCCGGGGCCAGCGGGGCCGGCACCTACGGCACGCCGTCCGGATCTGCGCTCGACGGCTCCGGACTGCTCACGACCAGCTCGGATGCCTACGTCGGTACCAATCTCTCCGACGATCACCCGGTGGGGATCATATATAACGCTGGCCAGGACAATGATTTCGAGGTCAAAACAGGCAATTCCAATAACTACCCCGACAAGCTCCTGTATAACGGTACGTACGTGGAGTGCAGCAGTTGCCATGATCCGCATGACAACACGTGGGGTAGCTTTCTCGTGGAAAGTAACAGTGGCAGCGCGCTCTGCATGAGGTGCCACAACAAGTGAGACCTCTCGCCGTACGCCTGTCGATCTGCGGGATCGTGGCCGCCGCGTTGTTCGGAAACGCCGGGGCACAGACCAGGTACATGGGTCGCATAGGCGTCGGTTATGATGTGCACGATTACACGGGATCGGCCTCTGAACAACTGGGGTCCAGTACCCTTCGGCAGCTGTTTCGGCACTCGATCGACCTTGGGATTTCCAGCACTTTCCTCTCCGAGCGCCTCGGTTACTACAGTTTCGCCCTGTCGCTGGATGGGT
>JAUVRN010000042.1 GCA_030597645.1 Candidatus Zixiibacteriota bacterium | reverse complement strand
GTCTGCTCCTCGACCGCGGGTTCAGGCATAGAGCGGCTCCTTGGTGCCGGGCTTCACCGAGTCGTCCATGTCGACGGCAAGCTGGCCCGACGGCAGACGGGTGATCCGGTACCACACCAGGGCGCTGGGCGCCGGTCCGGCCTCGATGTCGCCTTTCATGTCGAACCTGGATCCGTGGCAGGGACAGGTGAAGCCACGCCCGGTCCAGGTCACGACACAGCCCAGATGGGTGCAGGTGGTGGAGATGGCGTAGATGCCCTCCGCATCCGAGAAGACCATGACGCGTTCGTCATCGACGTTCTTGACGGGCCCCGGCGGATAGTCGTCGGGCATACCGAGCTTGATGCGCTGCGTGGCCTGCGGCAGGAGCGTCGGCAGCGTAAAGCGGAGCAGCGAGCCGCCCCAGATGCCGAGCGCCCCGACAAAGGCCGCCGGTGCGTACTTGGAGAAGAAGTCGCGCCGACTCTGACGTTTGTCTTCCATAATCAGCTTCCCACCTCACAAAAAGTCACGCGTTCCATGGTTACGGCACCCACCGGACAGCGGTCGGCACAGCACGCGCAGCGAATGCACGCGGTCTCGTCTTTGATGATGGCCGAGTCCGTGTCTGAATAGCCGAATGCAGCCGGGTCGAAATTGTTCTGAACGGCCAGTTCCTGAATCGGAACGATCTTGAGGCACAATTCGGGACAGACGTCTACGCACCCGCCACACAACACGCAGGCGTCGCCGTTGAAGATCGTATCCACGCCGCAACCGAGGCAGCGGCTCGCCTCGATACTCGCCTGCGCTTCGACCAGGCCCAGCTCTACCTCGGGACGCCCCGGTCCGACGCGCTCGTCCGGAAGGCGCAGGGGTAACTCACGGCGCTCGATCTCTTCGAACGACGCCTCCCGGGCGTAGTCCTCGATCTCCGTGTGATCGATCTCGAGTTTGGGCTCGAAGCGGATACCGCACAGCCGGTCGGCGATAGTGCGTGCCACCCGCTTGCCGTGTGCCACCGCGTCGATGGCGAGGCGCGTCCCATAGGCGCAATCGCCTGCAAAGAAGAGCCACGGCCAGGCCGTCGTGCCGTCGGGCTGCGTGTCCACAAAGCCGCGTTCGTTGAGCGTGACACCGTCCCGGTCGGGATCGATGAAGGAGAGGTCAATCTGCTGGCCGATGGACATGATGACCGTGTCGCATGCAACATCAAGCGTGTCGTCGTCATCAAAGGCAGGTGCGAAACGGCCTTCCTCGTTGAACACGCGCAGGCACTTCTTGAAGCGCACGCCGCGGATCTTCCCGTCTTCGATCAAGACCCGATCGGGACCGACCGAGTTGACGCGGACGACACCTTCCTCTGCACCCTCCACGATCTCCCGCACGTCTGCGGGCATTTCGTCGAGCGCTTCGAGGCAACAGAGGTACACCTGTCGGGTCCCGCCGGCCAGGCGCGCCTGCTGCGACACATCGAGTGGTTCGTGGCGAAGCGCGGAACGGCCCACGTCGTACGCCACCGAACCACCGCCGATGACGACCACGGTCTCACCGAGGCGCGATGCTTCGCCCAGGCTCATGGCGCGAAGAAACTCGACGCCGCCCAGCACATCCGGATGATCTTCGCCCGGGATGCCCACGCTGCGGGAGCGCTTGGCCCCCCCCGCGACCACGACGGCGGCAAATTGCGAGTGCAGCTCCGTCAGTGAGATGTCCCGCCCCACCTGGATGCCGGTGCGGATCTCCACGCCCAGTGCTTCGATGACCGCGATCTCCTCCTGTAGAATGTCACGCGGCAGCCGGTAGTCCGGGATGCCCACGGCGAGCATCCCGCCTTTGACCGGCTCCATCTCGAACACCGTGGGCGCAAATCCGAGCAGGGCCAGGTCGTGCGCACAGGCCAGGCCTGCGGGTCCGGAGCCGATGACGGCTACAGCCGTACCGTGACGCTTGACATCTTCGCCGTACGCGGTCAGTTCGTCGGGGAGCAGGTTTTGGCGGTTTTCGGCGGCGTTACGTATGTCGGCCAACAGCTGCAGCGCACCCTCATCGGCGTGTGCCTGCGCGAATGACTCCTGGGCGTAGCGTTTGAGCGCGCGAATCGCGATCGGCTTGTCGATCTCGCCGCGGCGGCAACTCGCTTCGCAGGGTGCCGCACAGATGCGGCCGCATATGGAGGCGAGTGGATTGGGCCCGCGGGCGATGAGGTACGCCTGATCGTACTCGCCCCGGGCGATGGCGCGAACGTATCCGCGCGCGTCCGTACCGACCGGACACGCGTGCTGGCAGTTGATGTTTTGCTGCCAGTATCGATCGTCAGGCACAACCACCGGATAACCCGATGCAGACATTCAGACCCTCTCTGGTCTATGTTGCGAGCGCTACTCGGTGTCGAACACCGGTGGCGTATGGCTGCTGTCACGCCCGCCCAGCGCGGCGAGCGTGGTACTCTTGAGAAACTCTTCGTATGTATTCAGGACGTGTGTCCAGCGTTCATGTGCAGGGCACTCGTCGGGATCGCCACACGATCGCCCGCCGAGAAAACACGGCTGGTGTTCGCGTAGTTCATCGAACACCGCCACAATGTCGTATGCGGAAATGGATGACGCGGGCCGGGCCAGGCTGAATCCGCCACCGGGTCCCCGATCACCCGAGACGATGCCGGCCCTGCCGAGCTGACTGAAGATCTGACCCAGGTAATTTCTGGGTACGCCGCTTTGCTGGGAGATGCTCTGCACCTGCAACCGCGTATCCGGTGGAAGTGCGGCCAGGGTGGCGAGGGCTCGCAGCGCGTATTCGGCGGTTCGGGACAGCACAAGTGAATACTCGATTAAAAGATAAACTCATGGCAATATCTTTTTTTCACAGGCGGATGGTCGTTTCCACATAATACATTATGCCACAATTAGTTACAGGCAATCCACGATTCGGTGTTCGGCCGACCAAAACGTCAGCTTTGATGGGATAGCTGCTGGGAGTTTCTGACCGGGGCTCATCGGCACCCCGCGCCGGTACCTGCCGGTCAGATGTCACGAGCGATATTCCGGCGGATATTGCGTGGATCAGTCTTTGAAGCTCACCACCGCCAGGGTGATGTCGTCGCTCTGCTTGTGGGCGTGCGTGTGCTGGTCGACGCACTGAAGAATGTGTTCACCCACGGCAGCAGCGGACTCGTGGGCTTCGGAGGCCACGCACTCGGCCAGGTGGTCGCGGTCCCAGTGCGCACCGGATTCGGACGCAGCCTCGGTGATGCCGTCGGTGTAAACCACCAGGACGTCACCGGGATTGAAGGTCACGCTGTACGGCTCGTACGTCTTGCGGGACACCGGACCGAGGGGCATGTAGCCCTCCTCGAGCCAGTCGGCCCGGCCCCCGAACCGCCACAGCAGGGGTGGATTGTGCCCGGCGCTGGCGTACGTGCGGCGCCTGGCCTTGGGATCGATCACGGCGTAGAAGAGGGTCACGAACCGATCGGGATCGAGCGTTCGCCCGAAGAGCTCGTTGACCCCGGACAGGACCCGCCCGGGCGAGCACTCGCTCTGGACCTGGGCGCGGAATGCCGCCTGTAGCTGCGCCATCAGCAGAGCGGCCGGCATACCTTTGCCCGACACGTCGGCTACCACACATCCCAGCCTGCCGTCGGACAGTTCGATCCAATCATAGTAATCGCCACCGACTTCCAGTGCAGGACGTGCGGCGCCGAATGTATCCAGCCCCCTGATGTTGGGCACCCGCTTGGGCAGCAGGCCCTGCTGGATGGAACGAGCCGCCCGCAGATCCTCGTCCATTTCGTGCAGGCGGGCATTTTCGATGACCTGGGCCGATTGCACGCCGATGATCCCCAGGAGCCGCTGGTCGTTTTCGCTCCAGGGGGATCCATCCAGCTTGTTGAACAGGGAGAGTATGCCCAGCATGCGGTCCTGTACCCGTAAGGGCACGGCGAGCACGGACCGCACGTTCGGAATCTCGATCGTGGTTCCGCTGAACCGAGAGTCGGCCTGCACGTCGTCTGAGACGAGTGGCCGTTGATGCTTGAGCATCCAGCCTGTCAGAGTCAGTCCGAGGCGATAGCGTCCGGCATCCGAATCGGAGCCCATCTTGCGGACGCGGACGCCCGTTCTCAGCATCTCCTCCGGATCGGTCGGATCGAGCAGATGAACCACGCCCTGCTCCACGCCGAAGTGGCGGATGCAGATCTGCAGGATGAGTCTGTTGATGCGATCGACAGTGCGATTGCCGCCTACCGCGGAGACGATTTCGTTGAGGACCGAGGGCTCTTCCACGGCCTGCTTGAGGCGCGCATTCTCAGTTTCGAGCGATCGTGTATAGTCCCCGGTGGTCATGGTTCCACTCCAATGGTCAACCTGACATACGCGACAGGCCGGCCAAAGTTGCTGAGGTTACCTTGCGCGGACCGCGTGGCTCAGCCGCCGGAGGCGGCATGATCGCGCTCCGATTTGAGATCGAACTCCTTGATGCGATTACGGATGCGTTTTTCGGATACGCCCAGCAGCCTGGCCGTCTCACTCTGATTCCAGGCGCAGCGCACGAGCGCGGACTTGACGATTTCCCGCTCGTAGAGAGAGAGCATCCGATCGAGCCCAAGACCGTCGTGATCAGCCGGAATCGGATCCGATCCGGTGCCGGAGATGACCCGCGCAGGGAGCGCCGTCACCGGCACGTATTCCGATTCTGGAGGTGTGAACAGGACCGCGTGCTCGATAGCGTTTTCCAGTTCGCGCACATTGCCCGGCCACTCGTAGCCTTCCAGTGCGACCAGGGCCGCAGGCGCTATCCCCTTGAGCTGCCGGGTGTTCCTTGAGGCGTAGCGCCCCAGGAATTCGTGCGCGAGAAGCGATATGTCCTCATGTCGCTCACGCAGAGGTGGCAGCGAAAGGGCGACCACGTTGATGCGAAAATACAAGTCCTTCCGAAATGTCCCCTTCTCCACCATCTCCTCGAGATTGCAACTCGTTGCACAGATGAGCCGCACATCGACCTTCTGGGGCACCGTGGAGCCGACAGGCCGAATCTCTCCTTCCTGGATGGCACGCAGCAGAGAAGACTGCACCTGTGACGAAGCCGATCCCACTTCGTCGAGGAAGAGGGTGCCGCCGTCCGCTTCCTTGGAGAGACCGTGACGGTCAGCAGTGGCTCCGGTAAAGGAGCCCCTGACGTACCCGAACAGTTCGCTTTCGGCCAGTTGCTCGGGCATGGCCGCACAGTTGACGGCCACGAAGGGACCGTCACGCCGGGCGGACAGATCGTGTACCGCCCGGGCGCACATCTCCTTGCCTGTGCCCGACTCACCGAGCAGGAGCACCCGGGCCTCTGAAGGTGAGACGTTGCGCAGCACGGTACATACCTGGTGCCAGGCGGGCGAGCGGCCGATGATGCCTCCCAGTTCGCCGCCGTGTGCCAGCATGCCTTTGAGGCGGCGGTTTTCTTCGGTGATCAACCTGAGGTGCCGGATGCTGAAAATGACCGATGAGGCCAGTTCCGCCACGATGATGATCCACTTCTCGGCCTCATCGTCGAACGGCCGTGCCGTGGGGCGACCCAGAATCAGCACGCCGATGAGCTCATGGCTGTGCAGAATCGGGACGGCCAGCACTGCCGTGGGCTGCTCCATTCTCCCGGATGTACCGGCAAATCGGGGATCGGTGGACAGGTCATCGCACCGCAGCGGCACTCCATGGCCAGCCACCCAGGGCGCCACCAGGCTGTCACAGCGCAACGCGACATCGCCTTCGAGACTGCCCTCCCACCGATCCAGGTGCACGGCCCCGGCGCCATCCCGTTCAAATAGCTGAATTGAGCCATAATCAGCCTCGCACAACGCCATAGCACCGACCAGAATGGCGCTCTGCACCCGCTCCAGCTCCCTGGAGCCGCTGATGATGCGCGAGAGTTCGCAGAGCTGCCCGAGCTTATCGTGGGACAGCTGATCGATAATATGGTCTCTGGATTCCACGATTACGTGTTCTGGTGCCGTGCCGTCAAGATACCGTGCCGCGATTCGGGACACAACCGAAGGTCCAGCGGTCGCCGGGTCGCCGGGTCGCCGAGTCGGTCGCCGGGTCGGTCGGCGGGTCGGTCGTCGGGTCGACGGTAGCCGAATCGGCCGGGCGGGCGGTCACCGGGTCCGCAGTAGCCGAATCGCCCATTCATGAAAAACCAGTGTCCATGCATAAAAAAACGATTTCTGACTTGACAACATTTGGACAGACCATTGATTCCTTCGATGAACACTGGTGTTTCAGAGGACGGAACACCCAAGGGCAAACCCAGTAGGAGGAACAACATGCCAACGAAACCGATGACCAAGGCGCAGATCGTAGCACTTCTCGCCGACAAATGTGAGCTCACCAAGGCCGCGTCAGCAGAGATTCTGGACCGCCTGGCCAAGACGGCGATCTCGGAGACGAAGAAGGCCGGTCAGTTCACGCTTCCGGGCATTGGCAAACTCGTCAAGAGTCAGCGGAAAGCACGCATGGGTCGCAATCCGCAGACGGGTGAACCGCTCAAGATTCCGGCCAAGACCGTCGTGAAGTTCCGCGTGGCCAAGGCCGCCAAGGACGCGATCTCACCGCCGAAGAAGTAGCTTTCGCATCGTTGCGTGATCGCGCCGGCGAGGACATGTGTTGTTCCTCGCGGTCCATCGGTCGCCCCACGTTCCGACCGGCGCGATTGTAAAACGATCGCAACCGCTTGGGACCCGCCAGATGGCGGGGCTTTTTTTGTGTGTAGTACAGAATCACGCGGCCCGCAGCCGGGTCGCGCGCGGCCAAAAACACCTTGCGACGATGGGCCCGACAGGCTAGGTTGGCCGCGAATCGGCGATAGACTTTTCTAAGGAGGAGGGGAGAAAGTGTCTATCCGCACCTGCCTCGTGTTGTGCATTCTGTGTGTACTTACATGGTCGTTGCCCGCGTGGTCACAGTACCACGAGGACGAACCGCGCGACATCGACTCGCGCTATCCCGGCGCACGGCCGGGTGATTTCGCACCGCCTCCGCGCTACCTGATTACGGCCCCTACCGCTTCCACCCTGCCGCGCGGTCACTTCGACATCACGCTCTGGGCATTCGGTGACGGCGGGGTGCTTGGCTCGACCAGCATCGGTCTTGCCAATCGATTTCTGATCGGGGTGAGCTACGGAGCCGAGAGTTTTCTCGGGGCCAGCGATCCCGTGTGGAACGATCGCGTCGGTTTCCAACTCAAGCTGCAGCTACTCGAAGAAAAGTACAAGGTCCCCGCGATCGCCGTCGGGTACGACGACCAGGGCTACGGACCGTGGATTGATTCGGTGAGCCGGTATGTCATCAAGTCCAAAGGGGCCTATGCCGTCATCTCCAAGAATTTCTACACGCTGAACATCGCTACCGGATTCCACGGCGGGGTCAATTACTCGTTCGAGGACGGAGACGGGGAGCAGGGCCCCGATGCATTCCTGGGCTGGGACATCCACTACAACCACGAGATATCCCTCCTGGTCGAGTACACCCTGGGGCTCAACGACAACCAGTCGGGGTCACCGGTGGGTAAGGGCCGGGGATTCTTGAACATGGCTATCCGCTGGGAATACTCACGGCAACTCGTTCTTGAGTTCATTCTGAGCAATCTCACCCAGAATATCAAGAATGTTGACAATATCGGGCGACAAGTGCGTATAGTATACTTGCAGGAGTTCTAGCCCAGAGGCTGGAGTCCTGAGCCGGGCCGGGTGAGGACGTGATGTGGTGTTTGCAGGTTATCAGAAAGTATATCGGCACACGCCGTGGTGCCCGAGGCACCCCTCGGACGTGTGCATTGATCTGACTCATCCCCCGATCGCAGTATCCCGCACAGCTGAGCCGGCAGCTACATGCATGGAACCGGACCTGGATTTACCCGGAGGTATAAGGTGAACTGGAAAGCTTGGCCAGCCGTCGCCACGCTGCTGTATGCACTCGCAGGCGGGGCATCCGCTCAGACGTTTGATCTCATCGGGGCTCAATTCTACGAGCCGATCGCGGGCAGCTATTCCCTGCACCACGCCCGTTCGGTGGCCCTGGGCGGCGCGTACACCACGATGGTGCAGGACGCGTCGGCGCTCTGGTACAACCCGGCCGCGCTGGCACGCCTCGGCCGCACGGAGATCCAGACGGAAGTCGACTACAATCGTATCGAAGGCGAATCGCTGGACCTCACGGCCGCGCCGGCGGCTCCGCCCCCCACCGTCGACAGCACCAGTGCGCTACTGACAGCCACCCGGCTCGGGTCGGCGTACCTGGCCATCCCGCTAAAGAATGGGGCATCCGACTGGGCGCTGGGCATGGGCATGGCCGTTGTGTACAACATGGACCGTGTTCTGGTGGGTGACCTGACCTTTGCACCCGGCGACTTCGTAGATGTTCTCGATTCGACCACGACCGAGGAGATCCACGACTACGAGTTCAGCGACGATCAGCGCGGTGTGGTGCGCGCCTGGCAGTTCGGTGCCGGCGGCAAACTGTCGCCACACGTCATGGTGGGTGCGGCCGGCGTGTACTACTACGGCTCGCTCGACTTTACCAGTCGCACGACATTCAGCGGCCTGCGCTTCGAAGGCTCCAACCCCGCGATCCCGGTGCGCTGGGATATCTCGACGACCAGCAGAGAGACCATGCGCGGCTGGGGTGGTCATGCCAGCTTCCTGTGGCAGCCGGGGCCTATGCTGGCCATCGGCGGCATCCTGCGATCACCGGTCACATACACGATCGATACGGACCGGCTGGTCACCGAAACCAGAGACCTCGGCACACCGACGCAGTACACGGAAGCCACCACACGCAAACTCAAGGTACCGCTGACCGTCACCGCGGGCGCGTCACTGGGCCTGGGAGGCCTGCGCGTCACCGGAGACGCCAGCTACACCGACTGGTCACAGCTCGAATACACCGATTCGTTCCTGTCGCAGTATAACGACTCGCTTCGGCTCTTTTACGCCGACGAGCTGGCGGTGGGCGTAGGCGCTGAGCTGGCCATGTTCCAGCGGGCGATCAGTTTTCGTGGCGGCAGACGCTACGCGACGGTTCCCTACGAGGACCACCTCATCGTCGACGACCGCCTCACGTATTCCGCCGGCATCGGCTTCGTCTTCGACCGGGTCATGTCCCTCGACGTGGGCGCGTCGCTGTCTGAGTGGCGTGGCTCCAACCCGGTGTGGGGGTTCGACGAGCGGTATACCCGGACGCGCATCCTGGTCACAGCGGCCTATGGCTTCAGCTAGCATCCTGGGCCAGGACGCTGGCCGGCGAGGGGTAACCGGCTACGACACAGCTTTTTGACTGTCTTCGGGAATAGTGGACCGGGTCTCGGGGGTCAGATATACTGAGATGAAGATGACCGCCCGAAATCTGGCCCTGGGAGCGCTATTCCTTGTAGCCCGCGCCATGGGGGCCTGCAGTTCGCCTACGGCACCCGAGGACACCGGCCTGCCGACCGACGTGGCCCCCTACCACTACTCGGTGGTTCCAGGACTGCGATTCTACGAGGTCATGGACGTACCCCCGGTCGAGATCAAAGACACGATGATCGACACCCTCGTGGACTCGCTGGGTG
>JAUVRN010000105.1 GCA_030597645.1 Candidatus Zixiibacteriota bacterium | reverse complement strand
TCCCTCGAGCACGCGGAGCCGTTCCGCCGGCGTCATACGCAACATCCAGCGGATCAGCGTCAGGTCGACACCATCGTCGCTGTACGCCGGTCGGGATGACGGCATGACGATGTGTGCGTCAGAGGGTTCGCGGCTCATGGGTGCGTTCCGATATCCGACATCAACCGCCCTTCATCGACTCCAGGAACATGTCGTTGGTCTTGGTCTTCTTGATGCGGTCGAGCAGGAACTCCATGGCTTCGATGGGATTCATCTCGGCTAAGAACTTGCGCAGGATCCAGACCCTGGCGAGGACGGCCGGATCGAGCAGGACCTCCTCGCGACGCGTGCCGGAGCGATTGATGTCGATGGCGGGGTAGATGCGGCGTTCCGCCAGGCGACGATCGAGCACCATTTCCATGTTGCCGGTGCCTTTGAACTCTTCAAAGATCACCTCGTCCATGCGCGAACCGGTCTCGACAAACGCCGTGGCGATGATCGTCAGGCTGCCGCCCTCTTCCACGTTGCGGGCCGCACCAAAGAACCGCTTGGGCCGGTGCAGTGCGTTGGAATCGACACCACCCGAGAGGATCTTGCCGGAGTGAGGCACCACCGAGTTGTGGGCACGTGCCAGGCGCGTGATCGAGTCGAGCAGGATCACCACGTCGTGTTTTTGCTCCACCAGGCGCTTGGCCTTTTCGATGACCATGTCGGCCACCTGAACGTGTCGTTCCGCCGGTTCGTCAAAGGTCGAACTAAGGACCTCGCCCTGCACCGAACGCTTCATGTCGGTGACTTCCTCCGGGCGCTCGTCGATCAGCAGTACGATGAGTTTGACCTCGGCGTGATTGGTGGTGATTGCGTTGGCGATCTTCTGCAGCAGGATGGTCTTGCCCGCCTTGGGCGGTGACGTGATCAGCGCACGCTGTCCCTTGCCGATGGGCGAGAGCAGATCCATAATCCGCGTGGACACTTCCTCGGTCGTGGTCTCCAGTTGGAGTCGATCCAGGGGATACAGCGGCGTGAGGTTGTCAAAGAGCATCTTGTGCTTGCCGGTCTCCGGATGCTCGAAATTGACCGCCTCGATCTTGAGCAGCGCGAAGTAGCGCTCGGTCTCTTTGGGCGGCCGCACCTGTCCCGATATGGTGTCGCCGACCCGCAGGTCGAAGCGCTTGATCTGGGACGGGGACACGTAGATGTCGTCCGGGCCGGGCAGATAATTGTAGTCGGCCGAGCGCAGGAACCCGTAGCCCTCCTCGAGGATCTCGAGGACGCCCTCGGCAAAGATGAGGCCGTCCCGCTGGGTCTGCGTCTCCAGGATCTTGAATACCAGCTCCTGCTTGCGCAGGCCGCTGACGCCGGGGATGTCGAGTTCGCCGGCGATGTCCAGCAGGTCACCCAGTGACTTGCCTTTGAGTTCAACGATGTCCATGGCCTTCATGACCGTGTACCCCTCTCGTTGGTTGCGAAGCGGTGTTGGAAGATATGAGCGTCCGCGGTAGTGACGGTGGGAGGTCCCGGCTGGTTCAGGCCCGGAATCAGGTCGCGACCGCGATACGGGGCGCATCGCCCCAGAGGCGCTCCAGTTGATAGAATTCCCGTTTCTCCTTCAGGAACAGGTGACACACTACGTCCACGTAATCGAGCACAATCCATTGGCCGTTCTGGTACCCTTCGCGATGCCAGGTATGTTCTCCTTTGGACTCGATGCCCTCTTCGATTCGGTCGGCCACGGCGCGTGCCTGCACATCCGCTCCGGCAGATGCCACCACGAAAAAATCCGCTACGGAACTGAGGGCGCGTAGATCCAGGATGATGATGTCTTCGGCTCTGCGATCGGCAGCGAGGTCTGCACAACGTCTGGCCAGATCTTCTGCGGTCAGACGCGTGGCGGTGCGCTCAGGGTGATATGTGGGGGGTGAGTCTTCAGGCAAAACCGGTTCGGCTAAGGCCTCCTTTGGGCGGGCCGCAGGCCCAGGGTGACCACGTCACGACCCAGCAATACCGATACGTCGATTTCGAGCACGTTCTCCATCAAGGGTTGAGTGAGCACATGCTGATCATCGACACCCATCAGGTCCGCGAGGTATCGGGCGGCATCCCGCGCGTCACCCCGGTCCAGGATGAGGGTCTCGGTCACGTCGAACGTGGCGAAGTTGCCCCGGTCCACGATGTCAATCTGGTATTCCGCGTCGTCTGCGGCGAGCAGAAATTCAGCGGCGTCATGGGCGGCATCTTTGACGCCACAGCCGTTGAGCATCTGAACCCGTACCACCTCGGCGGGCTCGGAGGAATCGGCTGTAGCTCCGACGGTGATCTTCTTGGCGAATGAATACGTGTAGATCATCACGGCCCCGAACAACACCACCAGCAGGGCTTCCCACATCACCGTGGGAGGCCGCTTGCGCGCGAAGCGCAGGCGGTATCGCTTGAGGAGAGGTACCTTACGGTTGCGTCGCGGCATTGTTTGATTAGCGCATCCAGGGGCTGTAATAGCCGTATCCCGGTGCGCCGTAATAGCCCTGAGAGCCGGGCATGGTCCGCACATCCACGATCAGTTGAAACTTGGGGGACGGCGTGTACCGCAGCATGAAGTTGGGCAGAATCCGGGCACCGTGGCTCACGTTGCCGCCACCGAACAGGCTGCCGGGATCGTGCACGATGCCGAGGTCGAACTGTACGTACAGCGGTCGGGCAATCTGATAGCCGATGCTGTTCATGTACATGCCGACGCTCCGGGAGACTCCGCCTCCGGTCATGTAACTGACCGAGTAACTCTGACGCATGGTCAGTCTGCTGGGATCGAAAAGTCGAAATGGACTGGCGGCGTTGTAGAGACTGTTACCTTCAGGGAGCGCCGTCTGCTCTTGGACGGGACCCTGAGGGAGTGGAGGCTCAGACGCCGTGGCCGATGCGGCAACCAGCAGCAGCATCAGACCCAGTCGGACCAGTAGTTTCATGGCTCCGATTCGATCAGGTGAATACCGTTTTCCCCCAACGCAGGGGGAATATAGACGCAACCTACCGACTGTCAATCTCTTTCTCCGACAACCGGTTCTCCATATATATACGCTCGAGTTCGGCCAGATGTTCACGCGAGTTGATGCCCATCACCTCCCAGGGGTCATCGACACACCAGGCGGTGACCCTCAGGCCGGCTGCTCTGAATATTTCGACCAGATCGGTGAGATAATATTCCGCCTGGGTGTTGCCGCGCTCCAGTCGATCGATGTGCTCCCACAGCCTTTCTGAGTCGAACGCGATGATACCCGAGTTGATCTCCGCCACCCGCAGCTGCTCCGGTGTCGCATCTCTATGTTCGACAATAGCTTCCACATCGCCGGACGGATCGCGGATGATCCGGCCGTAGCCGGAAGGATCCTCCAGTCGGGTGGTCAGCACCGTGCAGGCCGCCTGCTCTCGCGTGTGCTGCTCGCACATGGCTTTTAGGGTCCCGGGGCGCAAGAGCGGGGCATCTCCCACGAGTACCAGGACGATCCCGCTGAACCCAGTCAGCTCGGGCCGTGTCAGCGACACGGCGTGGCCCGTGCCAAGCTGCTCCGTCTGCTCCACAAAGGTGACTTTGCGTTCGGCCAGTGCCTGGCGGACTCGATCTGCCTGATGTCCGATGACCACGATGGTCCGCTCCGGGGTGAGCGCCTCCAGCGTGCCCAGGACGTGTTCCACGATGGGCAGACCGGCCATCTGCTGGAGGACCTTGGGCAGGTCCGACTCCATCCTCTTTCCCTTGCCCGCGGCGAGCACCACGGCAGCGAGCGGAGTCATTACTTCTTGAGTTTGTTGTCCGCCCCGACGAAGGCGGTCTTGGGCTCAAACGTGGCCGCCTCTTCGGGGGACATGTGCGCGTAGGTGATGATGATGACCAGATCGCCGGCCAGGCCCAGTCGGGCAGCGGGACCGTTGAGGCAGACCTGACCCGGCTCACCCTTGATGAGGTAGGTTTCGAAGCGGGCGCCGTTGTTGAGATTGACGACCTGTACCTTTTCACCCACCACCATCCCGGCGGCGGCGATCAGCTCGGGATCCACGGCGAGGCTGCCTTCGTAGTCGAGATGGGCCTCGGTCACCGTGGCCCGGTGGATCTTGCCTTTGAATACTTCAATGAGCATGAGCGCAGGATGATAAGCAATCAGCGGCCGGAATTCAAGCGAACCCGCACATTGTCTATGAGGCGGGTTCGGCCCACCCGGGCGGCGGCCAGCAGCACCAGGTCACGGTCGGAGGGCCCGGGACGGGCCAGAGAGTGCGCCTGGCGAACCGAAAAGTAGTCGAGACGGAGTCCCGCGGCCTTCGAGAGCGCCTGGCGACCTCGCCGCTCGGCGGCGCGGGCCGTATACAGGCCGTTCCGAAGTGCCCGGGCCTGCTCGAACAGGACCCGTGATATGGCCAGCGCCCGCTCCCGGTCCGCCGGACCCAGGTGGCGGTTGCGGGAAGAGGCGGCCAGGCCGTCGGATTCCCGCACGGTCGGACAGATCTTGACCACCAGATCGAGATTCAGGTCCGCCACCATCCGCCGTACCACCAGGGCCTGCTGGTAGTCCTTCTGCCCGAAATAGGCCCGGTGCGGCTTGCAGATGGTGAAGAGCTTGAGACAGATCGTCGTTACGCCGCGAAAGTGAGTTGGTCTGTCACGTCCCTCCAGGTCGGTGGCCAGATCGCCCGTAACGACATAAGTCTGGAAACCGGCCGGGTACATCTGATCGCCCGCAGGCATGAATACCACGTCGCACTCTTCGTGACGCAGCAGCGCCAGGGCCCGCCGGGTGGTGCGGGGATAACGCGCGAAGTCTTCGGTCGGCCCGAACTGGGTTGGATTGACGAAGATGGTTGCGACGACCTGATTACACGCGTGCCGCGCGGCGCGGACCAGGCTCAGGTGTCCCTCGTGAAGAGCGCCCATGGTGGGAACCAGGCCGATGGTGTGTCCCGATTCGCGCTGGTGGGTTGCCCACCGCTGCACGGCCGCCGGGCTGCGCAGCACGCGCACGATCAGTAGCTCTCCTGGTCGCTGGGAAAACTGCCCGAGCGCACGTCGTTCACGAACGCCTGTGCGACCTCGGTCAGCCGGGTGCCGAGCTCGGCGTATCGCCGCACGAACTTCGGCTGGAAATCTTCGAAGAGACCGGCAATGTCGTTGATGACCATGACCTGGCCATCCGTGTGGGGACCCGCGCCGATGCCGATGGTCGGGACCTTGAGAGACTCCGTAACCTCCCGGGCCAGCTCCGCCGGCACCGCCTCGATCACCATCGAAAAGACACCCGCCTCCTCCAGCGCCTGCGCCGAAGACCTGAGATCGTCGGCCTGTTTGGCTGTCTTGCCACGCACCTGGTATCCGCCAAAGCGGTGAATCGACTGCGGTGTCAGCCCGATGTGACCCATGACCGGTATGCCCGCTTCGACGACTCGCCTGACGGTGCGGGCCACTTCCGTACCGCCCTCCAGCTTGATCGCCTGTGCGCCGGCCTCCTTGAGGAACCGCCCCGCGTTGTACACCGCGTCCCGTGCCGAAGGTTGGTACGACAGAAACGGCATGTCACCGATGACGAGTGCACGATCGGCGCCCCGCGCCACCGCGCGTGTGTGTGCCAGCATGAGCGGCATGTCTGCAGAGAGCGTATTGGGCTCACCGTGATACACCATGTTGACCGAATCGCCGACCAGCAGCGCCTCGACGCCCGCCCGGTCGAGCGCCCGCGCGGTGTAGTAGTCGTAGGCCGTGAGCACGGCGATACGTTTGCCCTTCATGCGGGCGAATGTGCGAACCGTCACGCGCTTGGTCGAAGCCATGTGCTGATCCTATGGTGCCGGTACGTAATACTGTTTGCCGTCCACGGATCGCTCGATCTGATGCAGCAGATCCTCGAAGTGTTCCGGTCGGTGAACGAAATCGATCTCGTCGGTCTTTACGACCAGCAACGGGGTCTGATCGTAGTGGAAGAAGAAGTAATTGTACGCCGCATTGAGTGCTTCCAGGTAGTCTTTGCCGATCTGTCGCTCGTACGGGACCTTGCGCCGGCGAATCCGGTCGAGCAGGACCTCCGTACGCGCCTGCAGGTAGACCACCAGGTCCGGGCGCGGAAGCTGCTCGCGCATCAGGGGTACGATCTTCTCGTAGAGCAGGAGCTCGGGCTCGGAGAGATTCACGGACGCGAACAGGCCGTCTTTGTCGAACAGGTAGTCGCACACGATGCGTTGCGCGAACAGGTCGCGTGCGGCCAGTTGACCAAGCTGGTGGTAACGGGACAGCAACAAGAACACCTGGGTCTGAAACGCGTACCGGCGCGGGTCCTGGTAAAACTTGGGGAGAAAGGGGTTCTCCTCGGCCGTTTCGAGTATGAGCTCCGCATCCAGCCGCTCGGCCACCATTCGGGCGAGCGTGGTCTTGCCCACGCCGATCACACCTTCGACAGCCACGTAGGAGAGGTCAGACACGGCACGCTTCCGTCGACGCTGCTTCGATGCCCTGATCCAGCAGTTCACCTGTGAGGGATGCACGCAGAGCGCATCCGTCGGCGCCGAACAGGTTGGGTGCGAGTTCCAGCAGAGGCACCAGCGCAAATGCGCGTTGGCACAAATCCGGGTGTGGTATCCGCAGGCGCGGTGTATTCACCTCGACCCCGTCCCAATGGAGTATGTCGATGTCGAGCGTGCGCGGCGCCCACCGGTACGGGCGATCGCGTCCGCCCCGATCTTCGATGCGGTGACACAGATCCAGCAGCGATTCTGGCGAACCCGACCAGAGGCCCGCGACGACGGTGTTCTGGAACTCGTCGCCGGCATTCGGTCCGAGCGCGGGTGTCCG
>JAUVRN010000251.1 GCA_030597645.1 Candidatus Zixiibacteriota bacterium | reverse complement strand
GTGCGACGGCCTTGAGTCCGGGCACCTGGTATCATCTGGCGGTGACCTATGATGGTTCCGATGTGCGCATCTACATCAATGGGGATCTGGACTCCAACGGTGTGGCCAATCCGTACGCGTACAGCGGCGGACTGAACAGCGCGGCCGGTCCCATAGACATCGGCAGCTCGTTCCAGCGGGCCACCGACGACAGCTGGTACGGTCTGATCGATGAGGTACGGATATCGGATGTGGCCCTGTCGGCCTCGGAGATTCAGGCCACGTACGCTCTGGAGGCAGGCCGGTACTACTGGTACGCGATGGCTTCGGACACCTCCGGCAACGACTCCACTTCGTTCACCAGGTACTTCGACATGGTCTCCGCAGGGCAGCCCCCAGCCGTGCCGATACTGGTGAGTCCCTCTGATGTGGCCCTGATCAGTAATGATACGCCAACATTCGAGTGGAGCTCGACGGCGGGTGTCGGGGGAACCTACACACTCGAATACGCGTTCGATGTGGGCTTCACCACCGGGGTGGAGCGGATTACCGGGATCTCCGACACGGTCTATGCGGTGCCCGGTCCGGATGCGCTTGCCGATGGTACGCACTACTGGCATGTGCAAGCTTTCGACGCCGGCGGGGATTCGAGCGGCTATCAGACCGTGCCGTTTTCCTTCACCCTCGATGCGACCGCGCCGGTGGTGCCGACCTTGATCACTCCACTCGATGCAGCGCTCATCGACGATGATACGCCGACGTTCGACTGGAGTGCCACGGCCGGTACAGGCGGTACGTATACGCTGGAGTACGCCGAAGACGCGGGCTTCACGACCGGGATCCAGACCATCACGGGCGTAACAGATACGTCGTACACGGTTCCCGGTGGGCAGGCGCTCACGGAGGGCACCTACTACTGGCACGTGGAGGCTGTCGATGCGGTGACCAATGCGAGCGGGTATCAGACCGTGCCGTTCTCGTTTACGGTCGACACGGAGGCTCCTGCGGTACCGGTACTGGTCAATCCGTCTGACCTGGCCACAATCAGCGACGATACGCCATCCTTCAGTTGGAGTGCCACGGCCGGTGCAGGTGGTACGTATACGCTGGAGTACGCCGAAGACACGGGCTTCACGACCGGAGTCCAGACCATCACCGGCCTGGCGGGTGCGTCGTACACGGTTCCCGGTGGGCAGGCGCTCACGGAGGGCACCTACTACTGGCACGTGGAGGCCATGGATGCGGCCACCAACTCGAGCGGTTACCAGACCACGCCATTCGCGTTCACGGTAGATACCACGGCTCCGGCCGCCCCGAATGTGCCGGTACTCATCAGTCCACCGAATCTGGCGATGGTCACGGATAACACGCCCGCGTTCCACTGGAGTGCAACAGCCGGTGCCGGCGGTACCTACACGTTCGAGTACGCTCTGGACGCGGCCTTTACGAGCGGAGTGCAAACGATCACGGATATCACGGACACGACCTACACGGTCGTGAGCCCACTCGCAGACAACCCCTACTACTGGCATGTAGAAGCGACCGATTCCGCGGACCTCGCGAGCGGATATCAAACGACGCCCTTCTCGTTCACCGTGGATACCGAAGAGCCTGATGTGCCGACGCTCATTAATCCACCCCATCTGGCTGTTCTCGAGGACAACGCGCCCACATTTGAATGGAGCCCACCGGCCGGGAGTGGCGGCACGTACACCCTCGAGTTCGCCGCCGATTCCGAGTTCAGCTTTGTGGTGATCGTGCCTGGCTTAACGGACACGACGTACGAGGACGCAACACCCTTTATGGATGGCGACTACTACTGGCATGTGCAGGCGATGGATCAGGCGGGCCATGAGAGTGGCTACCAGAGCAGCCCGTTCATGTTTACTATAAGTACGGCGGCACCCACGGTTCCCATCCTGCTTTTGCCTCTCGATTCGTCCTTCACCTGCGATACCACGCCAACCTTCACGTGGATGAGCCCCGGTCCTGCGTTCAGTGGCAGGTCCGGCACCGAAACGGGCAGCGGTATGGCTGGTGCGACGTCCTCGTCGGTCACCTACACGCTCCAGTACAGCGGAGACCCATCCTTTGCGCAGACCACGACCGTGGTGGACCTCGCAGACGCCACATACACGGTCCCGGAGATCGGCGCCATGCCCTATGCCACCTGTTATTGGCGTGTCGAGGCTGTGGATGAGGCCGATCGTCACAGCGGTTACCCGGACCATGCCTTCCAGTTCGGCTTGTTCCTGGCCGGCGACCAAAACCAGGACGGACTGACGACTTCGGCCGACGTTATTTATCTTGTGAACTTCGTGTTCAAAGGTGGACTCACACCGCAGCCTTGCGAAGCAGCCGGTGATTCGAACTGTGATGGGGTAATCACATCGAGTGACATCATCTACCAGGTCACCTATGTCTTCAAGGGTGGGCCACCTCCGTGCAACGTGGGTGCACTGATTGCCGACGGCACCTGGAGCTGCCCGTAGCTGCGCCGTGGTTTCGGACACGACAGCATGGATAGCGAGTAGCCGATGATCGAGTCTGTGCAGCAGCTGATTTGGAAGCTACTCGCGAAGCTCCATTACTATCTCGCGGGCAGTTACACCCATAAGGTCGCGGCCACGGCATGGGATCTGTTTGCCCAGCTATGGTACTTCCTGGTCGTGGGCATCGTCCTCACATCGCTGATCTCTCTGTTCTGGCGCCACGGCGATATCGCCGCCTTCCTGGAAAAGTCTCCGCGACGCTCCATTCTGACGGCGACCCTGGTGGGTGTCATCTCGCCGGTCCCCACATACGTGGCGATTCCGTTGGTAGCCGCGTTGTATCGCGTGGGTGTGCCCGTGGCTCCGCTGTTTGCCTTCCTGGTCTCATCGCCCTTGATGAATCCCATACTCTTCTCGCTGACGGCCGGTGCATTTGGATATGAGATGGCCGCGGCGCGGACCATCAGCGCTATGGCCCTGGGGATTGCTGCGGGCGCCATTACCCACTGGCTCACTTCACGCGGGCAGATGGGCCACTTCCTCACTGAGGGCAGTGGTGGCTCGGCGACTCGATCATGGGAGGACGCCACGAAAAGGACCTTTGGGTCCCGGGCGGCAGAGTTTGGTAATCACCTTTACCGGAATACGAGATTCATCAGCAAGTACTTCTTCCTCGGCATCATGGTGGCGGCGATCGTGAAGGCGCTGATCCCGGCGACTTGGATTATCAGCACCCTGGGAAACCAACGGACCTTTTCGGTCCTGGTGGCCGTGGCGGCGGGTGTTCCGCTGTACGCCTGCGGCGGGGGAACGATCCCCGTAATGCAAACGCTTCAGCAGTTGGGAATGGACAAGGGCGCGATCCTGGCGTTCTTCATTTCCGGCCCGGCTACCAAGTTCTCGACTTTGGTCGCACTCAAAGCCGCCATCGAGGCCAAGATCTTCCTCGTCTATCTGAGCATCGGCCTGCTGGGGGCTCTGGTCTTCGGGCTCGCCTATAGCCTCTGGTAACTGGGAGCTTCAGGGCGGGTCGTGCTTCACGCGGGTTCTTGTATCAGACCCTGACTGTGGTTCACGAGGATTTCGGTAGCGGTCGGCCATGGCATGCTCTATTCTGCACCCAAGCGTTCACTTCTTCTCTAGGAAGGACTCACATCATGTCAGAACCCACAGCAACGAAGACGAAGCCCGCCCACGGCATGTTTTGCTGGAACGAGCTCATGACCCGGGACCCCGAGGCCGCAAGCAAGTTTTACTCGGAGCTGATCGGCTGGAATCCCACGGACAGCGGGATGCCCGGTATGGACTACACGCTCATGAAGGTGGGCGACAAGGACGCCGGCGGCATGATGAAGATGCCCGCCGAGGTCCCGGCGCAGGTCCCGTCTCACTGGATGGCCTACATTACAGTGGACGATGTCGACGGCTGTGCCAAGAAGGTCAGCGAGTTGGGTGGACGGGTTGTCGTACCCCCGCAGGACATCCCCAACGTGGGACGTTTCTGCGTGATCCAGGACCCGACCGGCGCTACGGTCGGTCTGATGACGTTCCCGGGCTAAGTCTAGTCAGGGGTCAGACTCGGATTCCGAGTTCATGATTCGAATCTGACCCCTCTATTTCCTGTTCTGCCACGCTTCTCGCCTGCCGCTGAGTTCGGAATTCGCAGAGATGCGGGTTTGATCAGTCCCTCTTCCTCCCGCTGACAGCACAGGAACATAGAGTCCTCGAGGCCTGTCGCTGGCGCCTG
>JAUVRN010000201.1 GCA_030597645.1 Candidatus Zixiibacteriota bacterium | reverse complement strand
GTAGCGCAGGTGCTCCGAAACGGGGAAGACGGTGACGAAATCCTCGTACGTTCCCGCCTTGAAGGTGCGATTCAGGTCGCCATCGGGTACGGCCTCCCGCACGATCGAGTCGTCCATGGAGGTGTACCGTACGCCCGCCGAACTCAGCGTCTCCGCGAGTTTCGGCTCCCACACGCGTTCGGGCAGCCAGAGGCCGGGCGTGTCTACATTGAAATGGTCTTCCAGGAACCGGCGCTGCAGCTCGATCTGTCTACGAATGTCCAACGCCCGCCAGATGGGGAGGATCGGTTCGTACATGGCGCCGCCCACCAATTCCACCTGGCCCCGTTGGACCAGCAGGCACAGCAGTGCGAAGTACTCCGGGTGCCTCGGCTTCATCCACTCCAGCAGGCAGCCGCTGTTGTGCAGGCAGAACCGGAACTCGGGAAACTGCTCTACGAGCTGAAGAAATGGCCAGTAGGCATGGTGGTATGCCCACTCATTGACAGAATCAAAGTTGCCGACCGGCTGGTGATTGTGAAGGCAGAAGACGAAGCGGACCGCGTTCATCCAGGTCGGCACTAAAACAGGCTGAAACTGACTTTGACGTACTTCTTGGGATTGGCGCGAATGTCGGAGACCAGGGCATCGATGTCTGCGGCAGCACGCTGGAGGTCTTCGTACAGGCTCGGATCCTGGATGAGTGCACCGAGGGTGCCTTCGCCCTGCTCGATCTGATCTGCGAGCGACCGCAGTTGGTCGGACAGGGTGTCGAACTTGGATGCCGCGGAGAGCATGCGCTCCGATGCCAGCGCCACGCGGTCCAGCGTCGAGTCGATCTGACCCTTCTTGCGATCGACGGTGGTGCGCAGCGACCGCGCGGAAGACTCGATGTCGATCGTCGCATGCTCGATCCGGTCGCGGTTGTCGCGGAGCAGTCCGGATAGGATGCGGGCGGTCTCGCGCAGGTCGATCACGGTAGAGTCGGCACGGCGGAACGCATCGGGTGCGCCCTCCACCGACGTGGAGAGTACGGACACGAGCTCGCGCACTTCACCGATCATCTGACCCATCATGCCCATGACTTCGGGAATGCCGGTGTCGAACCGGCCGTCGGGAGGTGGATCATGGATGAACGGCCGGTCTGTTTCGCCAGGGAAGATCTCGATGTAGCGCTCGCCCATGAGACCGATATTCTTCACCGTGAACGTCGCGTCTGCTCTGAGTTCGATGGCCTGGTCCAGTTCGAAGCGCACGAGTACCTTGCCGCGATCCAGTTCGAGTCCCCGAATCTTGCCCTTGGTCACGCCGTTGACGGCGACGGGATCCCCGGACGACAGCGCGCCCACGTTGGCGAAGTAGACACTGTACTGTGTCACCTTCTTGCCGTAGGCGTAGCCTTTGAGCCAGACGACACCCCATCCCAGGGCGGCAATAGCGAATAGGACGGTCAAGCCGACCTTGAATTCGGTTGTTCTGATCGCCATGACGTGAGTTTTCGATTCCGGGCCGGGCACACGGGCCCCACCTGCTAGAATCGGCACCTTCCCTGGCTTCCGCCACAGGTAAACGTAAGGGCCGCGCCAACTTGAGTCCAGACCATTCGACGTTGGCAAATATGGGGTCAGACTCCATTCTCCGGGCCCGAGGAGGAGCGCATGAAGACGAAGTTCGACCGGAGCAGGTTGCCGGCTGGGCGTCAGCCCGTCTTGAACATGATCAGGAGCATCTTGCTACGCTGGATCGCCTTGAGCGAATGCGGCACGTCGGCCGGCAGGTTCAGAATCTGTCCCGCGGTCGCGATCAACGCCTTACCGCCCACCTGAAACTCAATCTCCCCATCCACCACGTGCGCATAGGCCTCGTGCGGTGTGGTATGTTCGGAGATCGCCTGGCCGGCATCGAAGGCGAATACGGTCAGCGTGCCCGCCTGCGACTTTTCGAGCGTGCGGCTGACTACCGACCCGTCATTATATACCACCAGATCTGCCAGATCAGATGGACCGGAGATGTGATCGTCGTTCATGCCACAAAAAAAACCGCTCCGGGTGAAGCGGTCAATGGTAGCCGACACATGGTAGGACCACGTACGTGATTATAGCTGCCGCTTGTGTCCTCTGCGGCTGATGCGGCTGGCCGTAGCCCGGGCATAGTCGCGAATGGCGGCGAGCTGTCCTTCGGCATGGATGCCCGCTTCCTCCAGGACCTTGGGCGCCGCACCACTGCCCAGGTAGTGCCCGGCGCGAAACGTGTGCAGCGTGCGTGCCAGCCCGTCGTTGGAACGCACCCAGCGGTACATGGTCGGCAGCGTGAAGTCGGTGATGCCCATCGCCTCGGCAGCGAGCCTCTCCGGGAAGATCTCTTCCCGCTTCTCCGATGAGAGTGTGTTGAAGAGCTCCGCAGAGGCCACGTAGTAGACGTTGAGGTTCCAGCCTTCTTCGTCGAGCACCGGCAGCACGTCCTTGACGAAGATCGTGGCGACGCCGTTGCCCTGAAGCACCAGCGTACCGTGGTAGTCGTCGTCCGGGTTGGCGCGACGCATGGCGTAGACGCCCTGCACGGCCGCGTCGGGCGGCGGCAGCCTCAGCGCCTCGCGATCGATGATCAGATCGGCCGGACGCGTGACGAACGGTGCCAGGATGGCCGGCCGCGCCCACAAGGCTGCCACCATCAGGGGCCAGACCTCGCGCGCATCCCACGGTGTCAGGGTAATCATCACGTGCCCCGGAAAGCACTCCTGCAGGAGTTGCAGCGCCTGCGGATCGGCGTGTGTGGGACCGTCTTCGCCGGTCTTTACGCCCGCGTGCGCATTGACCATGATCCATGGCCTGTACGGTTCGCCTGTGGCCGCCTGCATGGTCTGCTGACCAATACCGTGGAGGCGTGCAGGCACGTGTTCCAGTGCGGCAATGAACGCGCCGTACGACGCGGTGACGCCGATGTGCTTGCCAAAGCTCGACAGGCCCGACATCCAGGCGCCCATGGCGTCTTCGCAGATACCGCCGATGGGGATCAGGCGTGACTTGGGATTGCTGGCCGCGTTGTAAAAGCCCTCCCCAAAGCCCTTGGCCGCGGTGCCGATGTTGGTCGAACCGGCCAGGTCAGCGGCGGCGGCAAAGATGGCACCACCGGTGATGTGGTTGATCAGGTTGAGCGTGTTGCCCAGCGCACCTCGCGTGGTCGCCTGGTCACCGGGATTCATCTGCAGCTTTTCCGGAACGTGGTGGGGGTTGATCTCCTGCGACGTGTAGAGCAGGTCCACCTTGGGTGCATCGCTGCGCGGCCTGCGGGCCTTCTCGTCGAGATCGTCCCTGGCCGCCGTGATCTGAGCGCCGACCCACGCGGAGAGTTCCGGATGCGCTTCCAGTGTCTTGCGCACGGTCATCAGGGTCTCGTAGTAACTCTCTTCGACGTGCGTCGGTGACTGCTCACCTTCGAAGTGCGGGAAGGAGATGCCGAATTCCTTTTCGCATTCCTTGAGCATCTGGTAATAGCCCTCAGAGGCGAACTTGTGTCCTGCTCCGTGTGAGGGTGCGCCTTCGATTCCATAGTGCCAGCCCTTGACCGTGCGATACACCACGGCGGTCGGCTGCTGGTTGTCCATGTGCAGCGCACACTGCTGCGCCGCAAGGGTCTGGCGGAAGTCGGTGGCGTCGGATACCAGGATGACGTTCCAGTCGTGAACCCAGGCGATCTCGACGGGATTCCACTGTACGTAATCACCGGGTGTGTCGTCTTCACGGCAGACGCGGTCGGAGTCGATGGAGGACTGGTTCCAGTCGACGTGCATGAAGGCGTTGTAGATCTGTGCGGTAGCCGCGGCGGCCATGGCTTCGTGCACGCGACCTGGTGTCATGCCGCCTTCGCCTTCGATGAAGTGCACGGCCGGCGCGTTTTCACCATAGTAGTCGAGGGCCCCGTGGGCCAGGCCCAGCGATGCGGGTACGCCGACGCCGCTCGCGCCTGTGGCGATCTTGATAAACGGCGTCGCACACGTGGGGTGACCGTCCAGCGCTCTGGCTCCGTGCTTTTTGAACAGCGGTGTGTGCTGCGTCGGGTTGCGGCGGAAGCCCAGCAGGTCTTCGAGGCGGAGCTGCCTCTTCGTCGGCGCCAGCAGTTCCGGCCGTGAGAGACGCACCAATTCGTTGCGCAGCGCCCACATAGCATACAGCCCCATGGCCTTGTGGCCTGCGGCGTAGGAGAGGATGTCGTTGTCCGGCCGGTCCGGGTCGCTGAAATCGTAGTCCATCGAATCGAGAATCAGCGCCTGGACGATGTGACCAGACGATATGCTTCCACCCGGGTGCCCGGACGTCGGAACGAAGTTGTAGAGAATGCCGCACAGCGTGCGGTAAATCAGATTGAAGCGATCCCAGTTCTGACGTTCATCGTCGGTCAGTTCGTACTGACGATAGTCCTCGTGGTCCGTAATGTTGATATAGGTGCCGCGACGTGGTGCAAAATCCGGACGTGAAGACACGGCGATATCGGCCTCTTCCAAGCTGAAGGTGTTCATAGCAGCCCTACCTTTCATCCCCTGGATCCGGGTCCGCTGACGGGAGCCCGGCATCCTTCCCAAACGCTCAAGATACAGGCCCCGGGCCCGGGCCAAAGCGAAATCGGAGACCGTGGAACGGATTGGGGCAGGGGACAAACAGAGCGGGACGGCCGGAGCCGAGCCAGAAATCAGGTCAGCCTAAGTCCTTGTGACTGCCGTCGCAGAAGGGCTGGTTCTTGGTGTGCTTGCAGCCGCACCAGGCCACCTTCTTGTCTGCCTCCAGCTCGATCGTCATGGGGCGGAAGAGTCCGTCGGCCTTGTGGCTGCCGTCGCAGTAGGGCTGG
>JAUVRN010000186.1 GCA_030597645.1 Candidatus Zixiibacteriota bacterium | reverse complement strand
CGAACTCAAGAGTAAGATCTTCACGACGTTCTTCACCACCAAAGGGGGCGAAGGCACGGGGTTGGGGCTTCTGACCACCCGTAAGATCGTGCAGGAGCACGGCGGCAAGATCACGATCCGTACCAAAAAGGGCGAGGGGTCCCGATTCCGGATCACGCTGCCCCGCAAGAGACTCATGGCCCTTCTCAACATGGCGAAGGAAGCGGCCTGACGTCGCAGAGAGGAGCAGAGTATGTCTACACCGATCGGCAAGACGATTCTCGTGGTGGATGACGAAGAGGATGTGCGCCGGTTCCTCACCGCGGCGTTGGATGAAGCCGGCTTCACGGTGATCACCGCGAACGACGGTTTCGACGCCCTGGAGAAGGTGAAAAAGACCCCTCCCGACCTGATCTCACTGGACTTGGTCATGCCCCGCAAGTCCGGTGTCCGCTTTTATCGCGACATGGCCCGCAACAAGACGTGGGCGAAGATCCCGATCATGATCGTGACCGGTCACGCGCGTGACGATCTGGGCAAGGCGGATCTGAAGGAACTGACCATGTCGGGCCCTGGCATCTACCTGGAGAAACCGGTCAAACCCGACAACTACATCGCCGCCATCAAGCAGATTCTGAACCTGGATACGACCGAGGAAGAGACCAGAGCCGCCGAACAGGTCCAACTTCAAAGCGAAGTGAAGAACCTGGTCGATGAAGTGGATGCCGAGACACTCAGGAAGATCAAGGACCTTCTCGGCAAGTCCTAGCCTCCTGGCGTCGTGTGCCTGGCCAGCGCATCGCGCATCGCGACGATGTGCTCTGGCGTCGTACCGCAGCATCCCCCCACGATGTTGACGCCGCGCTCGAGCAGCCTGCCCAGCCGCTCCGCCATGAAGGCAGGCGTCTCAGGATAAACCGGACCACCCGCCTTCAGTTCGGGAAGCCCCGCATTGGGTCGGATCTGCAAGGGCATCTTGGTGTGTTTGCGAAACTCGGCGGCAATGCCTGTCAGGTGTTCAATGCCATACCCGCAGTTCGAGCCGAGCATGTCGGCGCCGGCGCCCGTCAGTCCCTCGACCGCGTCTTCCACCGAAACACCCATGATCGTGCGATAGCCACTGGGTGTTTCGTCGAATGTCATCGTGGCGGCAAGGGGGATGTCAGGGGCCACGAGCCGGGCGGCGCGAACCGCGAGCACCGCTTCGGTCAGATCTGTCATCGTCTCGATGCAGGTCAGATCCACGCCGACGTCTACGACGGCCTTGAGCTGTCGCACGTATCCGGCCAGGACATCGTCCGCCCGCGCTTCTCCGTACGGCTCCAGTAATTCACCGCAGGGCCCTATGGAGACGCCAACGTACGCGTCCTCATGCACGACTCCGCGCACGGCCTCGACAGCCGCCGCGTTGATCGCTTCGGTTCGATCGTCCAGACCATACTGCGCCAGCTTGATGGGAGATCCGCCGAAGGTGTTAGCCAGGAGGATCTCCGCCCCCGCCTCCTTGTATAGGCGCGCGATGTCCGCTAGGATTTCGGGCCTTTCGAGGTTGATGCGCTCGGGAGCGTCGCCGGGCTGCCAGCCGCGCTGCATGAGCATGGTGCCCATGGCACCATCAGCCAGGATGATATCACCGGCCGACAGCCGATGGAGCAGCTCTCGCATCTATGACCGGTTCATGAACCCGTTCACACAGTCCACGGCGTTCATTCCGTCGAAGCAGTAGGCGTGTGCCCCGATCTCTTCGGCATACGCCCGGTTGAGCGGCGCGCCACCTACGAGGATGCGCACCTTGTCGTAGATGCCCCGCTCACGGGCCAGCTCGATCACCTGCTTCATGACCGGCCTGGTGGTGGTGAGCAAAGTCGACAGACCGACAAACTGCGCGTCTTCCTCTATGGCAACATCGATAAATCGTGCGGGGGCCACGTCCTTGCCGAGATCGATGACTTCGTAGCCCGCACCGCGGAGCATGATACCCACGAGATTCTTGCCGATGTCGTGAATGTCACCCTGTACGGTCCCGATGACGACTTTGCCCCGGCTGAGCCGTTCGTCGCCTTCCATGAGCGGCCCCAGAATGTCCAGTCCCGCGTACATGGCTTTGGCCGCCAGCAGCACATGTGGAAGAAACACTTCATGGGCCTTGAACTTCTGCCCGATCACGGCCATGCCGACCAGCAGGCCGTCGTCCAGGATCTGCCCGGGTGCGGTTCCCTGCTCCAGGGCATCGCGGGTCAGTCGATCTACGGCCGGGGCGTCACCTTTTTGCAGGCTTTCAGAGATCTGTTCCATCAACTCCATGGGGTCACCTTACTGCTGTCGCAGTTCCTTGAGGCGGTCGCGGCACGAGAACGTCGTGCAGTCGTTGCAAAACGAGTAGGAACATTCGAATTCGAATATGTCCTTGTGGCCGGCAATCATGACTCCACTGGTCGACTTGAGGGGCGTCATGAGGAACGTCTCCCGTAACTCGATGCCGATTTCTTCCGGTCCAAGCCGCTCGAACAGGAGGCCCTGTCCGCTCAGATCCCATCCGCAGTAGCCGGGACTGAAGCGCATGACACCGGAAGAGTTCCGGATGCGTTTTGAGGATCGTAGCTCCTGTCGATACTGGTCCTCCACGGCACGGGCCAGCAGTTCCGTGGCTTCCGATGCGGCCATGTCCAGCATGGCACCCAGCGCGAACTCGTTCATGTCGAACAGCTCCGTCACTCGCTCGCCCACGCGAGAGCCTATGGTCACCGCATACAGCGCCATGTGTTTGGCATTGGGATAAATGAGCTCGACGGGCGTTTCATCGGCATTGCGCCCATGCCCCCGGTAGACGATCTCGAAATCAGCTCGCTCGAGGTCCATCGTCAACGCCGCGGGGCGGCAGAGACGCGCAAACATCTTCAAGGCCGTCTCCGCAAGCTCACCCAGATAGGGATCGTCCAGCCCGCTGTCGGTGACGCCCTGGCCGCGCAGAACGGACTCCACGCTGGGGATGACTTCGGATACCGGTACGTCCACGGTCTTACGCATCAGTCTATCTCGGGCAGTCGGTCCATGCCGTAGGTAGCGGCTTCCGCGCGCATCCGTTGTATGAGTTCCTTGCGCACATCCCCGGCATGACTGACGGGCTCGTGAGCCGCCACTGTCTGCTCGACGATCTGGTGTGCTCGCTGACCCATGGTCCTCTTGCCCTCTTCCTGCCATCGGGCTCGGTTGGCCCGGTCGATCACGGGTCCGGGATAGGCGACCTCCTGATCTAGATAGCGCATGGTGTGATCGGATATCAGCAGATGTTGCTCTCGCAGCAGCTCTTCGAAACGTGGCCGGGCGGGGAAATCCTCCCGCTCTTCGATGCCGCGCGTCAACCTCAGCGTCATGCCACAGATCTCGTTATCGATGACGAGCTTCTCGTGACTGTAGCAGCTCTCGAAGTCCATCATGCCCGGCCCGGAGATGTTGTTGATGCCGGCCAGGGCCGCCAGTGTGGCACCCATGGAGGACTCCAGTCCGGCCTGCGTGTCGAGCAGCTTGGAATCGGAGAGTCCGATGTAGGCCTGCGTCGGTATGCCGAGGTATTTACCAATCTCGTTGTACGCACAATCGATCATCTGGGTCTCGGGCGCACCCATCGGCGTGGTCTCGTAGCGGACGTCGAAGTAGGCGGGTGAGCCTCCGTAGAGTACAGGAGTGCCGGGATTGACGAGTTGACTGATGATGAGACCGCTCAGCGTCTCGACGGTGTGCTGTACCAGGGTACCGACCAGGGTCACCGGCGCGATAAAGCCGGACATGGGCATGGAGATGATCTCGACGGGAATCGAATGGCGCGCACAGTCGACGAGGTTTTGAGACGTGACGTCGCTCCACTTGAGCGGTGACGTGGGGCAGCACGAAAACATGGCCAGGGGCTTCGCGGCCAGCTCTGCCTCGGATCCCCGCACGGCTACCAGCAGGTCCTTCATGACTTCAAATGCTTCGACGGTGAAGGCGCCGGTGACCACCGGCTTTGGACAGTGGAGGAGGCTCAGGAACAGCCGGTAACTGTCGGAGATCTTCTCGTGCACGTCGCCCGGGATGAACGCCGTGGACTGGGAAGCGAGATGGTCCAAACCGCTGACCAGCCTGGTGTACCGTACGTAATCAGCCGATGTCGGTGTGCGAGATTCGGTACTGTCGTGGTCGAGGATGTGAATGGCGGCTGAACCGGGTGTGAACTGGACATTGAAGCCCGAGAGGTCCACCGCGGGCTTCCCGGCCACGTCGTAGAGATGAAACCCCGAAGGCGCGGTCTCGAGACTGCGATCGATCAGCTCCTGAGTGTAGAACACGCGCATGGTGTTGCTCTCGACGCGTGCTCCGTGGTCGGACAGAAGCTCGAGGATACCGTTGTTGTGTATCTCAATGCCCAGATTGCACAGGAGATCCCGTGCTTCGGAGACGATGCGTTCCAGAAGTTGCTGATCGAGAAATTCTATTCGCGGTCGCAAGTATAGGCTCCCAGGTTGCGGATCAGGTGGAATCGTCGGAACGCGCGTGGCGGTGGGACAAGGTCACGCAGCAATAAGCTGTGGAATCGGAGACCTGTCAAGACGTCCGGCTACTGCGGCACCATCTCGTGGATCTCGAAATCTCGAATCAGCACCAGTCCGTCGCGCAGCTCAACCACTTCGAGATGGCTCACCTTGTCCTCCTGCGTGAACCACGGCATGCCTGTGAAGACTCCGGTGTGCTCGCCGGCGCGCACGACGAGATAGTAGGTGCCGGGCGGCGCGAACAGGATGTATCGCCCTTCCCCGTCTGATTGCGTGCTGGCCATGATGCGACCTGGCGGCTCCCGGTCACTGACGAAAACCATCAGGTCCATATCGACCATGGACAGCGGCGTTGGATCGAAGTAGCTCGTGTCAGGTCGCGGGAATTCTGTGGCACCCCAGCCGCGCACGAAGGTCAGTGTGCCACCGACCTGGGACGGTGCGGGCGGCGGTGGTGCCGCAT
>JAUVRN010000432.1 GCA_030597645.1 Candidatus Zixiibacteriota bacterium | reverse complement strand
TTGCTATACTCGGCGATCTTCTCGTCCTGCTCGATGATACGCTCGCGCAGCTCCTTGTTGTCCACCAGCACCGCCTCGTACTCGTCGGCGGTGGTGGTCAAGAAGGCGCGGACTTCATCGCAGTCAAACCCGCGCACGGCGCGGCGGAACTCCTGCTTCCGGACGTCGAGAGGCGTGATCCTCATGGTTTCCTCCTGGTCGGCCCTTTGACCGGCCCTGGCCGGTGGCCGTGGCGTCCTGGACACGGGACCGCGGGCGCGGTCGCCAGCGCTCGGCACAGCTTGCGCGGCACCATCGCCCCGAGTCACCGGATGAATCTCATGAGGATCTGTATCAAGACCAGTGCCAGCAGCGGTGACAGATCGATCTTACCCAGCGGTATCAACCCCCGCAGGGGTGCGAGTACGGGCTCGGTCACCCGGATGATCTGTTGAAGGAAATGATTGCGGGGAAACGGGTTGACCCAGGCGAGGACGACCCGAGCGATGATCAGCCAGGAGTAGACCTGCAACAGAGCGAGGATCAGACGCCGGTAATCCAAGAGTGCACCTCCGTCAGTTGTCGTGGCAGACCATTCTGGCCCGGATCATCATAAACAAGCCTCTTACCGAGGGTTCGGTGGCGATCCGTCCGGACGCGATCTCGCCGTGGTATGAAAGGCACGGCAAGCGTGCGCGGTAGGAAAGTGGACGTTTGCTGACCAGTCCACCACCAGTACGACACCGTCAACCCGGTACAGCGATCCTCGGCCCGAACAGGGCGCTGCCGATGCGTACCAGGGTGGCCCCTTCGGCGATGGCCGCGCAGAAGTCGTCTGACATCCCCATGCTCAGCTCCGGTAGCGGCAGCCCGCAGACCGAACGAGCTTGCTCGGCGAGGGTTCGCAAGCTGGCGAAACTCGCGCGTAGTCGAGGCTCCGGGTCACCGAAACGTGCCATGCACATCAGGCCCTGCAGTTCGAGGCCGGGCAGCTCGGCCAGGCGCGCGATCATCTCGACGGCACCGTCGCGTGGCAAGCCGTGCTTCTGTGTCTCCCCGGTCACATTGACCTCGGCCAGGATCGGCTGCGGCGCGCCCGCGGCTATGGCGAGCGCTCGCTCGCTGAGTTTCTCGGCCAACCGTACCGAGTCGATCCCGTGCAGCAGCACGAATGCATCGAGCGCTTTATTGGCCTTGTTGGATTGAAGGTGGCCGACGAAGTGCCAGCGTACACGAGCGACCGGTAAACCGGCGGCGCCGAGCCGCCGAGCGAGCTCCGCTTGGCGGGGCAAGGCCTCTTGGATCCGGTTCTCCCCCAGCTCCCACTGCCCGCAGTGGCAAGCGGCGACGACGCGCTCGAGCGGCTGCCGCTTGGTAATCGCAACGAGGCGCACACTGGTTTCGGGACGGCCCGCAGCGGCACAGGCAGCAGCGATCCGCACGCGCACCTGGTCCAGACGCCGGGTAACATCCACTTCCGCCACTGGAGACCTCCTCCTACCGCGGTATCTGGTCAGCGCCAGCGTGTCTGTCAGTGTCAGCGCCAGCGCAACATGCGGGTCTTGGGGTCGAGTTCCATATGCAGCGTCGCGACCTGCTCGCGCTCGTGGTCCTTGGCGATGCGCACGCGCACGTGGTCGGCCGTCGACTGGAGGAACACGATCACCGCCAGATAGTCGTCGTAACGGGCCACCTCGCTCGGTACACCACGGGCATCGGTCTGCTGGCCTTCGCGGTGGGTGTGGGCGCTGGTCCAGACCTCAGCGTTCCAGTCGTGCAGCAGCTTCTGGACGCCCTCCATCTCCCACGGTTCAGTGTGCTCGAAGCGTGGCGTGCCGTCCATGATCACCATGTCCGGGTGGAAGTTGGCCGCGTCACGCAGGAACGCCATCGACTCGCCCAATTTCTCCAATGTGAAGTAGTCACGGTTGTAGACGTGGATGTGGCGATTGCGTTCCACATCGAGCAGACGGGCCGGGCGATTCTCGAGGTCGAGCATGTCCGCCATCGCCGCGTACATTTCGCCGTAGAAGGTCAGCAAATGATCGACGGTTTCTTTGGTCGAGATGTGCAAGACCTTGCGCCCTTGCAGCAGAGCGTCCAGTGCCAGCCCGATCAAGAAACTGGTCTTACCCACGCCGTGGCGCGATAGTACGATACCGAGATTCCCGCGGCCCAGGCCCCCGCCGATGGCACGATCGAAGACACGTAACGGACTGCGGTCACAGATTCCCTGATTGGCCATGAATCGTTCCTTCCGCGGTATCATTTGCTACCGGCGGCCCGGCGCTCCTGATACTCGGTGACGAGCCGGGCTGCCTCTTCTTCGGGCGCCGGCGCATAACGTGCGAACTCCATGGTGAACTCGGCCTTGCCCTGCGTGGACGAACGCAGAACCGAGGCGTAGCCGAACATCTCGGCCAACGGTACGTGGGCGTCGATGCGAATGAACCCTTCGTCCTCGGTGGTACCGACGATAATACCGCGCCGCTGCATCAGGGTCTTCAGAACATCACCCTGATGTTCGCTAGGGCTCTCGACCGACACGAGCATCAGCGGTTCGAGGGCGACCGGCTTGCCTTGCGGATAGGTCTGACGAAAGGCGTTGCGACAGGCAGTTTGAAACGCCATATCGGAGGAGTCGACCGTGTGGGCATCGCCGTCCTCGAGTACCACTCTCAGACCCTGCACCGGATGACCGATGAACTGCCCCCTGTCCATCATCGCGGAGATGCCCTTCTTGCAGGCCGAGATGAACTCGGTCGGGATGTTGCCGCCAGTGACCTTGTT
>JAUVRN010000240.1 GCA_030597645.1 Candidatus Zixiibacteriota bacterium | reverse complement strand
GGTAAATGTGCTCGGAGTAGCGGGCATGCGAGGCGTACCGTTTTTTCTGAAAGGGCTCGTTCGCGGCAAGCTGCCCAAAGAGCCTGACAAGTGGATGCTCGTCGACTGGAAGGGCCGGTTCGCCAAAGCCTACCACACAGTGAAGGACAGCTGCAACATCCTGCTATTCGAGGATGACGGCAATCTGGTGCGCGTGTTCGTCGTGGCCGAGCTGAACGAAGCCGCGATGTCGCCGGTACTGGCGGGGCTCAACGAACTGGTCGGGCCCGCGGACGTCGAGCCACTCTCTCCTTCCGACACATCGAGCACGGAAGACGGGCCGCCAGACACGGTAGACGACCTGAATTAGGCGAAGACGATCTCAGCTGAGATTACCACTCGTCCCCGGCGAGACCGCGACGCAGATTGAAGTGTGCTCCCTCTTCGCAGCGTGCTGCTGGTGGTGCTCTCCGTGCTGGCCTTCTGGGGACTCGATCATCGCTGGGGTGTCGTGCCGCCCCTGGGCAAGTTTCTCAATCCCGCTACCGGCTTCTGGCAGAACGGACGTGCGGCCGATGATCTCCCGGTGGAGCTCGATCTTCCTGGATTAGAGCAGTTCGTCACCGTCGTGTGGGACGACAGGCAGATTCCTCACATCTTTGCTCAGAACAGTCACGACCTGTACATGGCACAGGGTTACCTGGTCGCGCGTGCGCGTCTGTGGCAGCTGGATCTGACTCCACGCGCCGCGGCGGGGCGTCTATCCGAGATTCTGGGTCCCGGGATGATCGAGTACGATCGCCTGCGCAGGCGTATCGGTATGGGTGCCGCCGCGGAAGCCTCCGTAGCCCTGATGGAGAACGACCCGGTGACCGGACCAGTGATCGCGGCGTTCGCGGCCGGCGTCAACGCCTGCATCGACCAGCTCGAGCACCGGGACCTGCCCGTCGAGTTCAAGCTGCTCGACTATCGGCCCGAGCGCTTCACACCGCTCTCCGTGGCCCTGCTGCTTCAGTCCTTCCAGTACACGCTGGCTTTCCGCAGCTCGGATGCACCGCTCACGCGTTCACTGGCCGCCATGGATCCCGACGTCGTGCAGCAATTGTATCCGCTCTATCCCCACGACCCCGAACCGGTCATTCCGGCCGGCACGCCCTGGGAATTCGTGCCTCAGGCGGTGCGGTCACTTGGGCTGCCGGGGCCGTCGCAGGGACCGAACAAGACGGATGAGGCAGACCTGTCGCCCGAGGCAACCCTCCCCGCCGAGGCGAGCCCGTTGGGTGAGGCAGACCTGCCGCCCGAGGCAAGCCCACCGGCCGAGGACGACGAACCGCCCGCGGGCAGCAACAACTGGGCCCTGGCGGGGAGCCGTACGGCGACCGGCAGGGCGATCCTGGCCACGGATATCCATCTCCCGCTTTCTCTGCCTTCGATCTGGTACGAGATGCAGCTGACCGCGCCGGGTATGAGTATCTACGGAATCACGCCGCCCGGTGCGCCGGGGATTATTTACGGCTTCAACGACGCGCTCGCGTGGGGAATTACCAACGGGCATACCGACGTGGTGGACTGGTACAGGGTCGAGTTTCGCGACGACTCGCATGAGCGGTACCGCTACGATCGTGGCTGGAGTCCCACCACCAAACGAGTGGAAGCCATTCACGTGTATGGCGGCGAAACCATCTACGACACGGTGGTGTACACGCACCACGGACCGGTACCGTTTCTCCCGGGTGAAGAATCAAGCGACCCCATGCTGCCCGTCGGCTGTGCCTTGCGCTGGACTGCGCTGGACCCGTCCAACGAACTGCGTGCCATTCTCGACATGAATGCGGCCGGAAACTGCAGCGAGTTCGTCTCAGCCCTGGATCCCTTTCACTGTCCACCGCTCAACTTTGCCATCGCCGACACCTCCGGTGAAATAGCCATCGTGCACGCGGGGCATCTTCCGCTGCGCTGGCCGACGCAGGGCCGCACCATTCTCGACGGCAGTGATCCGGCGCACGAATGGCAGGGGTGGATACCCGGCGCGCACGTTCCGCAGGTCACCAATCCCGCCCGGGGATTCGTGAGCAGCAACAATCAGCACGCCACCGACGAGACCTACCCCTACTGGCTGGGGAGCGAGTATCAGAATGTCGATCGCGCGCGACGCGTCAACGAGCTGCTGCACGAGACCGTGGCTGTCACGCCCCGGGACATGCTGCTGATGCAGACGGATGTCCTCAATGTGCACGCCCGGCAGGTCCTGCCCGTGATGCTGGGGCTGCTGGAGGATGACTCGCTGACGACATCTGAGCGCCAGAGTGCCGATGAACTGGTGGGTTGGAACTATGAACACGGGCCGGACATTATCGCGACTCGCATATTCACGTTCTGGTGGTGGTCGCTGAACGACCGGCTCTGGTCTGACGACATTCAGCGGCCGGACGGCGATCTGGCATGGCCCGGTCGTGATGTCATGATCTGGCTATTGCTCCACGCACCGGATCACCCGATGTGGGATGACCGGCGTTCGCCCGACGTCGTCGAGTCCAGGCGCGACATCGTTCGCGCCGCCTTTCATGAGGCACACCGCGAGCTCACCGAGGCCTTTGGGCCCTATGGTCCCCAGTGGGCTGTGGGAAGATCGCGGGGAACCCGCATCCCGCACCTGGGACGCATCCCCGGCTTCGGCAGTGAGCACCTGGAGACGGGCGGCACCTCAACCACCATCAATGCTACCCGTCGCAGTTACGGGCCGACATGGCGTATGGTGGTGTCACTGGAATCACCGGTCCGTGCGTGGGGAATACTGGCGGGCGGTCAGTCGGGCCACCCGGGCTCCGGGTTCTACAGAACCGACCTCGAAGAGTGGGTCGAAGGGCTCTACCGTGAATTTCTGATTTTTCCATCGCCTGACACGGACCACGAACGCGTAGCCGGTCGCACCACGCTGCAAGGTGGATCATGATCGGTTTTCTGATCTGCGCGTTGCTGCTGGTGATACTCCAGATGGTGACCGGCTGGTGGTGGTGGATCATGGTGGTTCCCTTCGCGTATTTCCTGGTCCGCCGGGCACGCATGCAGACTGCGATGATCACGGGCGCGGCGGCATCCGGCACCGTGTGGCTGGTGTGGTCGCTCTACAAGTGGCTGATAGGTGGGGCGGATCTCATTGCCGAGCGTGTGGCGGGCGCCCTGCAGATCCAACAGCCTGCGGGTCTGGTGCTCGTTACCTTTCTGATTGCCGCCATCGCCGGCGGGTTGGCCGCAGCGGCCGGCGCGTCGATCCGGGCTTCCGTCCGACGTTCAACATAAAAAAGGCCCGGCGTGATGTTGAAACCTGCTCGGAGGGTTCCCGCACCTGCCGGACCTGCTGGTCGTTAAACCAGTACTAATAATCTGTAGCATATCGATAGTGAATTCCCGGTCGCGGTCAAGCCCTGCATCGACCAACGACGTTCCATCGGAGCAGCGTTCTGCCTCCATAGAGCCGTCGTCTCCGTCACCGGCTGGACCATACGGGCAATGGTAACCGGAAGGAGTTGCAGGCAACCACCGCTTCACTTTATCGTAAGGAAGAATACCCCGGTAAGGAGCCAACCTGATGAAGCGCATTGCTTTCGCCATTCTGACAGTGTTCTGCCTGGTCACACCGGGCCGGGCACAACCCGATTCTCTGCTGGCCGAACGGATCAGCGAATTCGAGCACTGGCTCAATACCGCCGTCGAGGGCGATGAGTTTGTGGGGATAACCGTGGCGTTGGAAGTGGACGGGTACCAATGGTCCCATGGCTACGGCCTGGCAGATCGTGAGAACCAGGTGCCGGCAACCATCGAGTCCTCGTACAGACTGGCATCGGTGTCCAAGTCGCTCACGGCGGTGGGGGTCCTCAAGCTGGTCGAGATGGGGAAGATCAACCTCGATGACGAAGTGCAGGTCTATGTGCCCGATTTTCCGCGCAAACAGTGGCCGGTGACCATTCGTCATCTGCTGCGTCACACCAGCGGCATCAGTCACTACAAAGACTACGAAGCCGAGGCGGTACATACCAGGCAGATGTCCACCGACGAGGCGCTGGCCGTTTTCGAGGACTGGGATCTCGAGTTTGAGCCCGGTACTCGCATGGGGTACACAACCTACGGCTTCAATCTTCTCGGCGCCGTCATCGAAGGTGCGACCGGGCGGTCCTTCTGCGAGTACATGACCGAAGAAGTCTGGCGACCACTCGGCATGATGGAGACGTACTGCGACAACCCTGACGACGCGATTCCGAACCGCGTCGAGGGCTACATCCTCCGGGACGGCGAGATCGCGCCGTCCATCATCGTGAACACCAGCATGAAGTACGGCGGTGGCGGTATGCGCTCCATAGCCTCTGACATGGTCCGTTTCGCGAAGGGCATGTCGGACGGG
>JAUVRN010000164.1 GCA_030597645.1 Candidatus Zixiibacteriota bacterium | reverse complement strand
TTCCATGCGCTCCACGCGGAACTCACGGATCATGGCATCCTTGTCGTCGTAGTACTCCTCCCGCACGGGCATCTTGATGGCCGGGTCTATGAAGGTCTTCCGCCAGGCGTAGTCCGCGGTCTTGCCCTCGATGGGCGTCGACCTCACGACGAGCATCTCCTGCTCGCCCAGCATCTCCGGATCCAGCATGACGTGCCCATCCAGGGACGGCAGGCGACCCGAGACGTCCTCGTAGGTAAAGTCCGAGCCTACGAACTGGCTTCGGCGATCGTCCGCGGCGACGCGGCGCACCAGGTCGATGGAGGGAATGTACAGCCAGCGGTCGTCGTCACCGTCGGCGTGCTTGTGCACGAGAAAACCGGTACGGCGCACGTCGGCCGGTTTGGTGAAGTAGATATAGTAGCGCTGGTCTCCCATATCCTCGACGTCGGTGCGCAGCATCCAGAATTCGCGCTCGCGCGTCCGGCCCTTCTTGTCGGTCAGTATCATCTGCACGCGGGCACGCCCACCATCCGCAGCGTAGTAGTAGTTCTGGTGCACCTCGTTCATCAGGGTCCCCGCGGTATCCTCCGTCACGTCCTGACCGTATGCGCCTGAGGTGCCCAGAGCCAACCCGGCCAGCAACGTCAGCCCCATGATCCGATACATGTCAACTCTCCTTGGGTTCAACCGGCGACGATTCCGCGTCCGGTTCGGGTGTCTTACAGGTTCCCCAGCCGGCAAACGCGCATTCCCCCCGGATGGTCATCACGGCCGGCAGCAGGACCAGCGTGGCGAATCCGGACAGACCCAGGATGGCCAGGAAGAACGCGCCCCCCGTGATGTACGGCACGAGCGTGGAGAAAAGGAGCGGTATGAAGCCCAGGGCCACGACCACTATGTTGCGGCTGATGGCCCGGGCGGGTTCGCCGAACAGTCCGGTCAGCGTTTCACTCAGTGAACGTTTTTGACGGTAGATCTCCTGCCCGCGCTTCAGGAAGTGAATGGCGAAGTCGATAGACAGGCCGAGGGTCAGAGCCGACAGTATCGCGATCGGCATGTCGTAGTATTTTCCGCTCAGGCCGACCGCGCCATACACTATGGCGATGGTCAACGACAGCGGGATCATCGATATGACACCGAGCCAAACCGATCGCAGCAGGAACGTCATCATGATCATGACCACGACGAAGGAGCCCAGCAACGCCTTGAGCATGCCTGCCACCATCTTGTCCTGCCAGACGACGTTGATGTACGACAGCCCGCCCCAGTTGAATTGCATCCCGTCCGGGGGCGGGGTGGTGGCGATGAAGCGGTCGACCTCCTCGACCACTGAGCTCACCGCCTGGTTGTCACCGTCGCGCAGTTGCAGCCACAGGACCGCACGGTCTCCCTCGGGCGTGATGAACTTGTAGAGATCCTCGGGATCGCCACCGGCGATTTCGTACACGAACAGCTCCTGCGCGATCTCCTCGGCGTTATCCGGCACGGCGTACATGGCGCTGTCGCCGTTGTGCAATTCCAGGCGGACTTTCTTGACGATGTCCGTGATGCCGGTGGTCGCACCGACGGACGGCTGGCCCGCCAGGAGACGCTGCAGCGATTCCATGTAGTGGAGCGCCTCGGGTGTCTTGACGGATCCGGTCTCCGTTTTCTCCGCATTGAATTCGAGATAGGCCATGTACGTGCCGGCCAGGTGCGCCTTGAGCGCCTCGTCCGCCAGGCGGATCGGATGCGAGGGCTTGAACCAGCGCGTCGGGTTGTCGTTGACTTCGATCTTCGATATGCCGACGGCCGAGATCGCCAGGAGTACGGCCGTGGTCGCCAGGAGAGGCCAGCGTGCCCGGATGGCCCAGTGACCCAGGCGCGGAAGCACCCGCCCCAGCACGGACTTGCCTTCATCTATTTGTCCAAATGTCGCCAGCCGCTTCTGTGGAAGGAGCACCGCATAGGCGGGGAGAAAGATGACCGACAGAAGCCAGGCGATCGCCACGCCGAAGGCCACGAATGCACCAAACACCCGCACCGGCGGAATGGGTGCCAGCATCAGCGACGAGAACCCGACAAACGTGGTCACCGACGTAAAGAGCATCGGCTTGTAGAGTCCGTCCATGGTACTCACCATAGCGGTTCGGGCGCCCTTTGAATGCACATACCGATCGTGAAACTCCGAGAGGATGTGCACCGAGTCGAGCACGGCAATCGGCATCAGAAAGATGGGGATCATCGAACTCATGATGTGTACCGGGAAGCCCATCAGCACCAGCAGGCCCATGGTCCAGATGACGGTCATCATGGCCACGATCATGGGCGCTATCACCACGGAGAGCTTGCGGAAGAAGAAGAGTAGCAGGAGCAGGATCAACAGGCCGGCCATGGGCGCCGAAATACCCATCTGCTTGAACATCTCCTTGCCGAAGGTCTCCTCGGCCACGGGCAGTCCGGCGATGTGGTGTGGCGGGAATCCGCCGTCGTTCGCGATGTGCGCCTCGACATACGCCGCCACGTCGCTGGCGTAGTGCTTGGTCTCCAGGGGAATATAAATGGCGACGGCATGACCGTCCGCGGAGGCGAGTTTGCCGGCCAGCAACGGATGTGCGGCGACCTTGTCGGCCAGGGTCGGCTGCACGTCCGTGTCCATGCGGTCTCCGGTGAGCGGTCCCACCACCAGGGTGCCGTCCGGTGTCCGGTAGATGTCGTCCACCGTGGAGGGCGCGATGATATCTTCCGCCACCACGCCTTCGAGCTCTTCGAGCCCGACCACCAAACGGCTCACACGCTCCTGGAAGTCCGCGGTGATCACCGGCTGCGCATCGTCCACGAAACCGACCACCAGGTAATCCGACAGATTGAAGCGGTCCTTGATGCCCGAGTGAATGACGCGCACGGGCTCACGGGCGTCGAGCATGTTCTCCGGGTCGGTGTCGATCTGCGCGCCGGGAATGGGCCAGACCAGGCCGATCGTGATCAAGATCGCCAGTGCGACCACCGTTCTGGGGTGGTTGACGGCAAAGCGTACCAGCAGGTGTCTACCTGCGTCCATGATGCGGGGTCCTCACTTGAAATGTCCCTTTGCCATACGACCCTGAAAGAACGATTTGGTCGCAGGATTTGTTGACGGTGTGTTCAGGCGCGTCTCTTGCGGGCCCAGCGGGCCTCTAACGCCTTGTGCAGCTTGTCCTTGAGCTCATCCGGGAGGGGTTCCTCTTTGCCCTCGCGGTAGATCTTGATAGTCTTGGTGAGCGAATCGAACATCACCCGGCAGTTCGGGCAATCGGCCAGGTGACGCTCGAGCGACGCGCAAAGATCCTTCGGCAGTTCGCCGTCGATGTATTCCGACATCTGGGCCAGCAGTTTTCGGCAGTCAGGCACGGGTCACAGGCCTCGCTTTGGTCGAAAGGGCAGGTGCCAGTGATTTGCGCAGGGCCAGCCGCGCGCGGGCCGCTCGCGACTTGACGGCGGTGATCGACAGCCCGAGCGCTTCGGCCGTCTCCTCGGTCGACAGCCCCTCGACATCGCGCAGGACGAAGACCACCCTGTACTTCGGAGGCAGCTGTCGTACCACCCGTTCCATCAGTTCGGCCAGTTCCTTCTGCTCCAGTATCGTGTGTGGATCGGCCCATTCCGCGAGATCCGCGTGCGTTTTCCCGTGTCTGTGCGCCTCGTCGGGGATCACGTTCTCCCACGGGAGGGTCGAGCGTCTCTTTTCGAGTTTGAGTTCGTTCTTTGCCAGGTTGATCGCGATCGCCGTCAGCCAGGTCGAGAACTTGGACTCGCCGCGAAACTGGTCGATTCGGTCAGATGCTCGCATGAAAGTCTCGCTGAACAGATCATCCGCTCTGTCGCGGTCTCCCACCAGCCGCTGAAGCAGCCGGCGGACCATCGGTCCGTGCCGCTCCACCAACTTCCAGAAGGCACCCAGATCACCCGATCGGGCCTCCCGGACCCAGCGTCCCTCGTCCGCTCTGTTCGACATTTGAACCACAACATTGGTCGCAGACTTTTTCGAACCAACTGTAAATTCGGTCCGGTCACGTTGCCCCGGTGGCCGGTCGGCGAAAAATCGCTCTTGCCACCTCGCGCTGCAGGTATAATCAAGCATCTGGAGGGGCGACGGTTCAAACTGGAGTGTGAAACATGAATACCGCCGAGCGCGCAGCTGCAATCAAACGTCCAGTTCTGTCTATGGAGTCGCAAGGCGATCTCTTGAGCCGGATTGGCCAGACGCCACTTTTGCCTCTGCGGCGCATTCTGCCGGATGAACCCGGCGTATCCCTGTGGGCCAAGTGGGAAGGTGCGAACCCTTCCGGATCGCTCAAGGATCGCATCGTGCACCGTATTGTCTCCGAAGCCCTGACGGATGGATCGCTCAAACCCGGGATGACCGTGGTGGAGGCCTCGTCGGGGAATACCGGTATCGCCATGGGCATGGTAGGGGCACTCATGGGACTGCGGATGCGCGTGTACATGCCCGAGACCAAGAGCCTCGAGCGGCGACGGCTCATGCGTTTCTGGGGCGTGGATCTGCACCTCACGTCGGGAGAGGATCCCAATAGTCACATCCACACCGCAGAGGCACTCGTCCGCGAGTATCCGAACGAGTACTTCTACCTCGATCAGAACGGGTGCCAGGGCAACGTGGTGGCGCACGCCGATGGTACGGCCGCGGAGATCTTCGCGCAGACCAACGGGCGCGTGGACGTGGTGATCGCTTCGCTGGGCACATCGGGGACACTGATGGGCCTCGGGAGTTGGTTCAGGGAGCACAAACCGGCAGTTCGCATCATCAGTGTCGAGCCGGCGCAGGCCCAGAGCCGTATCGAAGGACTTCTCTTCGTTTCCCCGGACTACGTACCGCCCATCTATGATGCCGGCCTCGTCGATCAGACCATCCACATCTCCGATGAGGACGCCATCGCCGAGGCGAGGCGACTGGCACAGTCCGAAGGGCTGTTCTGCGGCATCAGTTCGGGTGCGTGCACTGCGGCGGCGCGGCAACTCGCGCCGGGGCTGGACGGCAAGTGCGTGGTGGGCGTACTCGCCGATCGCGGCGACCGCTACCTCAGCACCGATCTGCTCAAGGGCGTCGAAGCCTGAGGTCGCCGAGGGCATCCCTCCTGTGTTCCGCTGCCAGGCGGAATAGGCGATGAACTTCTGACTCAGGACAGTAGCCGCCACTCTGTCATATTGGCAGGGTAGGCCCATTTGGCTTGACGGGCCCTGCGCCCCCATTAATCTTGATCGTACCATGGCGAATACGAAATCTCGAAAGAGCTCCAGTCCCGATCTCGAGGAAGCAATCCTCCGGTACATGGCCGAGGGGACATACCATCCGCTCAAACCAAAGGAGCTGGCACAGGCTGTCGAGGTGCCATCCGCCCAGTACAGCACGTTCAGGCACCAGGTTCGCCAAATGCTCTC
>JAUVRN010000071.1 GCA_030597645.1 Candidatus Zixiibacteriota bacterium | reverse complement strand
GAGCGTCTTCTGGTATGCCGCCTTGATGTCTTCGAAACCGGAGAGCCGTTCCATAAGCGAGCGGCGCACTCGCTCCGATTGATCGCGCGGCTCGCCAGGGGCGTCCACCAGGCCCGCGGGCGTATACTCAAGTCCCAGGCGTTTGGTGCCGCTGCGGATGACCTGTACCAGCCGGTCGAGCAACTGGTCGGCGCGGCTCTGCTCCGCCGTATCCGGGTGAACGCGCCCTTCGCGTAGCTGCACGAACTGCTCGGCCGATTCGACCAGCGCCTCGAGTTCACTGCGGCGGACACCTTCGTTCACTACGGCCTCGCCGTAGCGATCGAGCCACTCGGCCAGTGCGGCGAGGCGTGCGGAGACCTGCTCCGTCGAATCGACTTCCGGCGACACGATTCGGCGCAGCCGGTCCAGCGAGTCCCCCACCGCGTGCCGGCGCTTGGTTCGCAGTACCCATTCGTCGAGGAAGGCGGTGACCGTGTGATCTATCCGCTTGATCTCGGCTGAGGCAGGCGATGTCATGGTGCGCTAGCGCGTTTCCTCGCGCAGATAGGTGTCGAGCAAATCATTGAGGCGATCGCCCATGGCCACAAGTCGATCGGAAAGCACTTCGCGGCGTTCGTCCGTCTCGGCGACCAGGCCGGCGGAGTGCAGCCCGGCCAGCGTACGCAGTGTCAACAGCCTGTCCGATCCAGAGGCCTCGAGGATCTCGTAGATGTTGCGCGTGCCGTCGACGAGTGTCAGCACGTTCCATTCGTCCGAGGCGAGCGCGATGTCTTTTTTGCGGCCGTCCTCCGATAGGGCCAGGCAGAGGATCCGCTCGAACACAGGCAGGCCTGCCTTGATGCGCCCCATTTCGTCGAGCCGCCGCACACCTTCGAGGATCAGGTTCTCCGTCGAGATGGTGATGGTGATCTCTTCATCGGTGGGGAACTGCTCCTCGTAAAACTTGAACATGCCGTCTTCCCACCGCAGCGTTTCGTAGATCACCTCTTCGACCTGGTGCTGGACCGCGGCTTCGAGGTCGTCATGTGACAGCCATTGCTTGGCCAGCAGGATCTCGCCCAGGCGCCGATGCCCCTGGTCGCGGCCCTTTTCGTTGACGGCGATGTCCAACTGCTCCGGCGTGATGCGCCCCTGCTTCACCAGAAGGTCTCCCAGCCGGGTCATCTTGCGCGGGCCGTAGGCGTAAAAAACCTGGCCGCCGCGAAAGTAGACCATGGCGACTTCGTCGCCCTTCTGGATGCCGAGGGTGCCGGTCTTCTGCGCCGAGGAGAGGAGCTGGAAGATCTCCGGTAGCCCGAAATTTTCTAGATTGCCCTGAAGGTCCATGATTCTACCCAAAGCACGTGGAATATAGGGGTCAGGAGCCGCCTGTCAATTCCGGCCTGTGATCCCCCGGGGGAGGCCCTGAAACCGGGGCCTGGCAGGGTGCCCCCTGAGCGGCTTCGGAGCGAAAGGCCGCTCGAAGCGGCGATCTTGCAGCCAGAGTGACTTTTTCGGCAGGCCTGCTAGGGGAGGCGGAAGGCGAGTATGGCCGTTTGCACGGCCGAAGCGGCTGCCTCGGCATAGGTCGGGTCGGTGAAGGCCTGGCGCTTGAACGCCTGGACGGCCAGGAGCTCGAAGCGACGCCCCGATTCGACCGTGACGCTGGCCGTGTGCGTCACGCTGTCGGCGTGGTTCATGACGTCGGTCTGGTACCCGGCTGCGGTCGGGTACGTAACGAAGAGCGAGTCATCGATCGACCTGGTCTTGACGACGACCGTCACGTCGGACGCCACTCCCACCGGAAGCGTCAGAACGGAGCTCTTTCGGACCAGCACTCGTACCGTGTTACCGGATTCAACGATGTTGTACGTCTGGCTGTTGCTGGTCACCGACATGGATATGATCGTCGGGTCGCCCAGCCGATTGGGTCGCCGGGCGTCGCGATAACGCACGCGGAGGATCTCCCACTGCCCCGGTCCGTTTTCGAACATCTGGGTGAACCCGCCGTAGTTCAGCGAAACGAAGGGCACGCTTCGAGTCGTGGCGCCGACCTTGAAGGTCAGGGTGCCGAACGCCGTATCCACCACATCCGCTTCGAAGGTCGTTCGCGGAGTCGGAAAGTCCTGATCATTCTCCCAGAAGCGCATTCTTTCGAATCCGCGATGGATGCTGTCGGGGCTACGAGTGAATTGGTCCGTGCCGGTTTGGTTGTACACGATGGCACTCGAATACAGGATCGACTCGTCGCCGCCCTGTTCGCGTGTCAGTCGAATGATCTCGCCGGCCGTCAGCTCAGGCTCCACGCTGGTGTCACAGCCCGCCACGAGTGCCCAGAGCGCGAACGCCGCCACAACGACGATCGATGGGGTCCGTCTATAACGAGGGAGATAGTTCATGATGCCGCCGCTACCTGGGCAAACGACGGGTCCTTTTGCGGTCGGATTTCTGTTTTTCCTTGAGCTGCTTGATCTCGTCGCGAAGCCTGGCTGCTTTTTCGAACTCGAGATCACGCGCCGCGTCTTTCATAACCTGCATGAGAAAACTGATCTGGTCGGACAGCGGCAGCAACTCGAGGCCCTCGGGCCGCGCCACGGCCAGTTCGTCCTCCCGCGTGGTCACGCGTGAGTCGGCAAAGGCCGTAGCCGCAAGGATCTCCTCGCGGCTCTTGACGATCGTGGCCGGCTCGATGCCGTGCTCGCGGTTGTGCGCCAGCTGCAACGTCCGCCTGCGGTTCGTCTCATCTATGGCCTTCTGCATGCTGTCCGTGGTTCCGGCGGCGTAGAAAATGACCCGGCCCTCGGCGTGCCGTGCGGCGCGCCCGGACACCTGGATCAGCGACCTTGCGCTGCGCAGGAAGCCCTCCTTGTCCGCGTCGAGAATCGCCACCAATGATACCTCCGGTAAATCAAGACCCTCGCGCAGCAGGTTTATTCCGACCAGCACGTCGTACTCGGCCAACCTCAACTCGCGCAACAACTCAACGCGATCGATGGCGTCGATCTCGCTGTGCAGATAGCGCACGCGGATGTCGAGCCGGGCCAGATAATCGGTCAGGTCCTCCGCCATGCGTTTGGTCAACGTGGTTACCAGTGTGCGCTCGCCCTTTTCACGCTGACGGCGGATCTCTTCGATGAGGTCGTCTACCTGGCGCTCCAGTGGCCGGACCACGATCTCCGGATCCACCAGACCGGTGGGGCGGATAATTTGTTCTACCACTGCACCGCCCGATTGCTCCAGCTCGAAATCGGCCGGCGTGGCCGAGATGAACACGGTCTGGCCGATCAGTGACATGAACTCATCGAATACCAGAGGTCTGTTGTCCAGCGCCGACGGGAGGCGAAATCCGTGCTCTACCAGAACGTCCTTGCGGGACCGGTCGCCTGCGTACATGCCCCGGATCTGCGGCACGCTCTGGTGGCTCTCGTCGATGAGGGTGAGGAACCCCTCGGGGAAAAAGTCGAGCAGGCAGAACGGCCGTTCCCCCGCTTTGCGGTCCGACAGGTGGCGGGAGTAGTTTTCGATACCGGCACAGTACCCGATCTCCTTGAGCATCTCGACGTCGTAGCGCGTTCGTGACTCGAGACGCTGCGCTTCGAGGAGTCTGTCGTGATCACGAAACCAGGCGAGGCGATCCGCGAGTTCCGCCTCGATGTCGCGGATGGCCTCTTTGAGGCGTGCGGGTGAGGTGATGAAGTGGCGCGCCGGGTAGATGGCGATTCGGTCGCGGTCGCCCACCACTTTGCCCGTCAGCGGATCGAGCGTGGCCAGCCGCTCCACCTCGTCGCCAAAGAGTTCGATGCGCAGACCCTGCTCTGCGTAGGCCGGAACCAGCTCCACCGTATCGCCGCGGACGCGGAACGTGCCGCGCGAGAAATCGATGTCGTTGCGCACGTAGTGGATGTCGACCAGCCGGCGCAGCAACGTCTCCCGCTTGATGCGTGCGCCGCGCTCCAGGAAGAGCAGTTGGTCCTTGTACTCGGACGGTGAACCGATGCCGTAGATGCAGGACACGCTGGCCACGATGATGACGTCATCCCGCTCGAGGAGAGAGCTGGTGGCGCGCAGGCGCAGGCGGTCGATGTCGTCGTTGATCGACGCGTCCTTCTCTATGTAGGTATCCGTGGCCGCCACGTAAGCCTCGGGCTGGTAATAGTCGTAGTAACTGATGAAGAACTCGACGGCGTTGTCCGGAAAGAACCCCTTGAACTCGGCGTAGAGCTGGGCCGCCAGCGTCTTGTTGTGCGAGATGACCAGTGTCGGTCGACCGGTGCGGGCGATGACGTTGGCCATGGTGAACGTCTTGCCGGAGCCCGTGACGCCGAGCAGGGTCTGGAATCGCTCCCCGCGTTCGAGGCCCGCAGTCAGTTCGTCGATGGCACGTGGCTGATCACCCCGCGGTTCGAACGAGGTCTCGAGTTTGAACGGTATCTGACTCATTCGTGAACGTCGGGAAGGCCGTCATCCGGTTCGAAGCCGCCCGGTTCGGCCACGACCAGCTCCTCTCCGGTCTTGTACCAGAGCGGAACGCCTATCGTGTGCGCCAGTTCCCGGCCGAAGGTCTCCATCTCGGCGCGGGCGCCGCTCCCCAGGGCTACCCGGCGCCCCGCGGAATCCACGGCCCAGAGGCGGCCGAATCGACCGGGTCCCGTGGCCTCGACGATCACGGCCCGCAGAGACGAAAAATGCAGTTCCTCCGGTTCGCGCCCGTGATGCGCCCACCAGATCGTACGGCGCTTCCGGTCCAGGATGAGTCGAACCAGGTCGCCTCGCCGGGGCCAGAGTGCCCAGGCCAGCATCCCCACCGCGCCCAACAGGCCTCCGGCGGCGAGCGCCAGCAGCCAGACCGTCCGGGCGAATACGGCCAGAACCACGGTCGTGACGAACCAGAAAGCCAGTACGGCCAACACCGGTCCGCGCAGCTCGTTGCGCATGGTGATCACGGTGCGGAAGGGCACACGCATACTCGCACAATAGCCCAATGCGAGCGATGATGCAATCGCATGACGGCGCGCGGGGCACGGGCCCCCCGCCGTAAGATTGTGTCGCTATCTCCGACTTGGGCTTGCAAGATCAGGAACCATCCTGTTTCTTGGCCACGCGCAGGCCCGAGCCCCCGCACCGCTAAACGGATGAGTGAAAGTACGCCCGATCTCGGCTTCAAAATAGAGGTCCACGAAGAGCCAGCCTGGAAGCGAGTCATCGACGTCGAAGTGCCCGCTTCGGCCGTGGATGAGGCGTTTACCCGCGCCTGCAAGAGCTACCAGACCAAAGCCAGGGTCCCCGGATTCAGGCCGGGCAAAGTACCGCGCGAGATCGTGGAACGTCGGTTCGAGCCGGACATCAAGCGCGAAGTCCTCAACACCCTGATTCCGCAGAGCCTCAGCCAGGCGTACCGCACCCACGGGCTCATTCCGATCACCGATCCCGAGCTCTCGAACGTTCACCTGAAAGCGGGCGAGCCATTTCGTTACCGCGCGCAGATCGAGGTTCGCCCCACCGTGGAGGTCAGAGACTATGACGGCCTGGTGGTGCACAAGAAAAAGCGCCCGGTGACCCGCGAGCACGTGGACGAGACTATCGAGCGTATCCGCGATCGGCGCGCGGAGTACACGCCCGTCGAGCGCACCTCGATGCGAGGCGACGTGGTGGTGTGCGATCTTCAGGAAACGACGGCCGACCGCCCCGAAGCGCAACGTCAGCAGATGGCGGACGTGTCGCTGGAACTCAACCCGGAGCGGGTGTTTCCGGAATTTGCGGATGGACTGGTGGGCGTCCGGGCGGGTGAGACGCGGAGCATCACGGTCCAGTATCCGGCCGAACACGGCGACCAGGCCCTGGCCGGCCGAACCGCCCAATTCAGCATCACCGTCAAGGATGTTCGCCAACGACGTGTGCCCGAGCTTGATGCGGCGTTCTTCGAGAGCCTCTCCGCCGACATCACCAGCCTCGACGATCTCAAGAGCAAGGTACGCGAGGATCTCGAGTCCCAGACGGAGACCGAGGCCCAGCGGGAGATCAACAACGACCTCATCACCGAGGTCCTGTCCAGGAACCCGTTCGACCTGCCCGAGTCGCTCATCCGGGACTACCTGACCCGTCTCGCGCTGGACCTGAAGCGCCATCAGCCCGATATCACGGAAGAGGAAGTCGACAAGCGGTACAAGAACACGGGTATTCGTCAGGTTCGCTGGGAATTCCTCTATCACGCGATTGCCGATCAGGAAAGTGTGAAGGTGGAGGATGCGGATGTGGAGGCGTGGCTGGAGCACTTTGCCGCCGTGCAGGGTATGGACACAGAAGATGCCCGCAAGGCGCTGACCGGTTCCGGCCAGGTGGATCGCATCCGCGAAGACTTACTCGAAAACAAGGTACTGTCGCTGATACGCGACCGTTCGACCATCATGGAACTGCCGACTTCCGGGAGCGGGCTGATCATTGCACCCGGCGAAGGCGGCAAGAGTTAGTGGAAGGGGAACCGGTGTACAACCAGCTTATTCCGATCGTCGTGGAGCAATCGGGCCGCGGAGAGCGCGCCTATGACATCTATTCGCGTCTGCTCAAGGACCGAATCATATTCATCGGCACGCCCATCGATGACATGGTGGCCAATCTGGCCATCGCCCAGATGCTCTTTCTCGAGGCGGAAGACTCCGAGAAGGATATCAACATCTATATCAATTCGCCTGGCGGGCAGGTCACGTCTGGCATGGCCATCTACGACACCATGCAGTTCATCAAGCCCAAGGTGGCGACCATCTGCATGGGGCTGGCGGCGTCCATGGGCGCCATGTTGCTGGCGGCCGGTGCCAAGGGCAAGCGCTCGGCACTGCCCAATTCACGAATCATGATCCATCAGCCGCTGGGCGGCGTACAGGGGCAGGTGTCGGATATCGAGATCCAGACCGAGGAGTTTCTCAGGACCAAGAAGCGCATCAATGAGATCCTCGCGTTTCACACGGGGCAGCCCATGGAGAAGATCGAAAAGGACACCGACCGCAACTTCTTCATGGCGCCCGACGAGAGCAAAGAGTACGGTCTGATCGACACGGTCTTTGAACCCAAAGAGAAGTAGCCTCCACATCCGCACGGAGATGATGTCGTGAGCCCGGACGAATCCAATCGTAAGAACGGCGAACGCTGCAGCTTCTGCGGCCGCATGCCGGCCAAGAACCACCGGCTGTTCACCGGCACGCAGGCAGCCATTTGCGAAAACTGCGTGTCCGCCTGCTCCGACATGATGGCCGAAACCGAAGAGCGGAAGAGCCCGCCGCCTCAGGTTCCCCTGCCCAAGCCGACGGAGATCAAGGCATTCCTCGATCAATTCATCATCGGCCAGGAGGAAGCCAAGAAAACGGTGTCGGTCGCCGTGTACAATCACTACAAGCGCATCAACCTGTCCAGCGCTGACGACGACGTCGAGCTCGACAAGTCCAATATCCTGCTCATCGGTCCCACCGGTACCGGCAAGACCCTGTTGGGCCAGACGCTGGCCCGTATGCTGGCCGTGCCGTTCACCATCGCCGACGCCACCGTGCTGACCGAGGCTGGGTACGTGGGCGAGGACGTAGAGAACATCCTGGTGCGCCTGTACCAGGCATCCAATTATGACCGCGCCCGGGCGGAGCAGGGCATCATCTACATCGACGAGATCGACAAGATCGCACGCAAGGATGCCAATCCGTCCATCACCCGGGACGTATCGGGTGAGGGTGTGCAGCAGGGGCTGCTCAAGATCCTGGAAGGCACCGTCGCCAACATTCCGCCCAAAGGCGGGCGCAAGCATCCCGAGCAGTCCTTTGTAAAGGTCAACACCCGAAATATCCTGTTCATCTGCGGTGGTGCCTTCGACGGACTCGACCAGATCATCCAGCGGCGCATCGGCCAGAAGGCCGTGGGGTTCTCGCAGGAACGCAAAAGCCGCAGCCGGCAGTCGGCGGGGGAGTTGTTTGCGTACACCACGGCCGATGATCTGCTGCAGTACGGGCTGATTCCGGAACTGGTGGGGCGACTGCCAGTCGTTTCGGCGCTGGGCGATCTGTCGCGCGAGGCCATGAAGGACATTTTGCTCAAG
>JAUVRN010000227.1 GCA_030597645.1 Candidatus Zixiibacteriota bacterium | reverse complement strand
TTCCTCTTCAACCACGCCTTGAGCCAGGGTGCCGCCTGCCGGTGCCACTCGGCGTCCGCGGCCTCGCATAACGTGCGGATCCTCGCCTTGAGTTCGGCATCCTGTACGACGACGAACTGAAATCCTGACCGATCGGCTCCCGACGGGGCGTAGTGCGCCGCACGCAGCACGCGCAGCAGGGCCGCCCTGGGGACACGTCGCGCCTGGTACCTGCGGATGGAGCGACGTTGCTTCATCAGCGTGACGAGCGGCCTGTGAGTGGCTGGTGACATAGCTGTCAAATACCGATTGTATCGCACCCTGAACAACGCCAAATTCACAACTGACATGAATATCCGGGCTGCGCTGGTCTCTCTCTTCGTGACGGCAACGCTGTCGATACCTGCTCAGGCCGACGTGCACCTCGGCGCGATGGTGGGCAGCCTGTCTTCCAGCCTCTCGGGTAGTACACCTTCCGGCACCAAGCTGACATCGCGAAGCACAGTCGGTGTGGGTGCGATCATCGACATCGGCCTGACCCGGGATGTGCGCCTGAGCCTGCAGCCCATGTATCTCCCCCGCGGAGCCCATCTGGCCGTGAGCGTACCCGGCAGCAGCGAAACCAGGGATTCCGTTGCGATCGAACTAAACTATCTCTCCGTCCCGCTCCTTGCCCGCGTCATCGCGGATAACGGAATTGCATATGTCATAGGAGGGCTTGAACTCGGCTTTCTGTTGTCCGCCGAGTGGAAAGCCGAGGGAGAGCCGACCGTGGACATCAGTGAATCCATACGCTCGGTGGACATTGCGGCGGACCTGGGTGTCGGCATACTACCACGCCTGGGCCGCGTGCGGGGCATGGTGGAGCTGCGATACTCTCAGAGCCTCAGTAACACCACGGAGACCGACCCGGAAAGTGGGTTTGTTCCGCGCGTCAAGTACAGCGGTTTCCAACTATGGCTCGGTGTGCTCGTGCCCATGGGTGGAGGCGACGAATGAGCAGAAGCGGATGTGTCGCGATCGCACTGGGTGCTTGCCTGCTCATGTCTCCCGGTTTCGCGCGGGGACAGGCGCCCGATACCGCCGACAGCTCAGCGCAAGCGAGTGCGTCACACCCGCGCCTTCAACTGGGCCCACACACATTTGCACCGCTCCAGATTGTACCCACGCCCTTTGTGCGCACGTACCTGCGCACAGCCATCGGGCTGGGTCAGGCACTCGACCTCAACGTTCCTCTCCTGGAGATTGACACGACCGTGGTCCTGGGCCTGAAGGGTGATCTGCTCTTTGCCATACTCGACTTTCGATACGAGCACGCGGTCAAGGACTGGCTCAGCGTCTGGGCGGATTTCCGCATACTGGGACGCCTGGGGACGGGCGTACAGTCTCTGCTTAGCCAGGGTATTTCAGCCGCCATCGGATTCGAAGTCGGTACGATGTTCCACCTGTATGAATCGAAACGGTTCTTGCTGTCCGGCACGACACACCTGTCAAACCGCGATGCTACGGTGATCAATCTGCTCGATTTCGTAGAGGGCATCATCGACAGCGGCAAGGTGACGCCCGCCCATCCGCTGGTCCGCACCACACCCATCATGACGGGCGGTGCCGGACTGCGTGCGGCCTGGTCCATCAGCCCGCTGGCCGGTATCTCCGGCCACGGGCTCACAGGACTGACGGAGACGACGGTGGCAGGTGAGGCTGCCCGTTGGTTCTACGACGTGGGTGCGGTACTCGATCTCGACCTGGGCGCCGTCGGTTTCATCCCCGTGGGCGTGTCAACCGGCTACGAGCAAACAGACCTGACGGCCCAGACCCAACGCGTGGCGGAGGAGTCCCGGACGGTGCTGCTTGCCTTTTCGTACCGGGGCCGACCCGATTACAGCATCAGCCTGGAAATGACGTGGGAGTGGCTGCCCAGCGCGTTGACCGACGAGACCATCAAGGCCGGCTCGATCCTGCTGATGACGCAGTATTTCTTCTAAGCTTTTTAGCCCACCGTAATCCGCGTCACTTCCGGCGGGGCCCCGAGGCGCATCGGGAACCAGTTGCCGATGCCGCGATTGACGTAGAGGTAAGAGCCGTTCTTCTGGTATTCGCCAGCCACATACTTGAACATCAGATCACCCAGAGATACCGTCTTGCCGCCAGGATAACTGAATGCAAACTGGCCGCCGTGGGTGTGGCCGGCGAGTGTGAGCTGGACACCATGCTCCGCGGCGCGGTCGAACGCGTGAGGGTGATGGGCCAGCATGATGGTGGGGGCTTCGGGATCGCGGCCCGCAAGGGCGGCATCCACGTGCGGGTCGAGGCGATTGCCTCTCAGGCCGTGGCCGCCACTCCACATCGGGTAGTCGATGCCGGCGACGATGATCTTGGACTTGCCGATGGGCACGACCACGTGATCGTCGCGCACCACGGTCATGCCGAGGTCGCGCATCCCATGGAGGATCTCCTCAGGACCACCGGCGAAGTAGTCATGATTGCCGATGCAGACGTACGCGCCGTACTTCGGCAGCTTCAGCTTGTGCATTGCCTCCATGCACTCGGGCATCCAGGCCATGTTGTTGTTGATGATGTCGCCCGTCAGAACCAGCATGTCGCAGGGCCGCTGGTTGATCTGTTCTATTAAACCTGCAAACTTCTCTCCCGGCATGAAGTTGCCCACATGCGGATCGGAGATCTGCATGATGCGCAGACCTTCCAGCTCTTTCGGCCAGTCCTTCAGCTTCAGCTCCGGCTCGAACCAGTCGAAGTCACTCTGCGCGCGCACGATGCCGTAGCCCGAGGTCAGCAGCATCACGGCCGGCAGAGCCGTTGCCGCCTTGGCCAAGAACTCGCGCCGGTCGCCATCGGCTTTCTGCTCCCCGGTCTGCTTACGCTTCCACCATTGCGCGATCCGATAGGGCAGAGCGATGATCCCCTTGGCCGTCAGGATAGCGGCCAGTGCCACTGAGGTGACCAGCCAGGCGAACCAGGGATAGAGGAAGATCATGTGCCAGGTCTGCTGGATGCTGCCCCTGGTCCGCAGACCCATCACGATAAAGTAGACCGTCGCCAGATTGAGGAAGACCCAGGTGCCGATGCTGAGCCATTTCAGGCGTCTGCGGGACGCGTCGTCCTTGCCGAAGGCCTGTACCCAGCGAATCACGCGGCGTCCTACCACGGCGCTGAGAACCAGCAGGACGAAGAAGAAGATCCGGATAGCTAGTGCGAATGACATCGGCTAATTATACGCGGGCGGCCTGCAAAGTTTCAGCCAGATCGGGCGCTGCGTTCTCATTGACGTACATCGATCGGCCGGCATGGAAGGTGGCCAGGATCTGCGTGGCCAGGATCTGGTCGTCCGGCACGGTGAGGATATCCCGGTCCAGGATCACGAAACTGGCCCGCATACCCGGGGCCAGGGTCCCCACGTAGTTCTCCTGACCCACAGCATAGGCCGCCCCCGCCGTGAAGCCGTGAAGCGCCGTGTAGCGGTCGAGGCACTGATCCGGCTCCCAGGGACCCCGGGAATCCTCCGGGTGTTTGCGGCAGCAGGCTGCATAGATGCCCATCAGCGGGTCCACCGGCTCGATCGGCACATCCGATCCCAGAGCCAGGGGCACTCCCGCCCTGTGGAGAGTGCCGAACGGATAGGCGTAGCGCGAGCGTGCCTCTCCCCAGTTGCGCAGTGACATGTCGCGGTCGGACACCAGGTGCGATGGTTGGATCGATGCGATCCAGCCAGTGCGGGCCATGCGTTCCGCGTCTTCGAAGCGGGCACATTGAATGTGCTCGATCCGGTGACGCAGGGTCGTGGCCGGGTGTTTCTCCGCGCCGTCGATGACGTCGCTGTTGGCCCGATCGCCGATGGCATGAATGGCACAGGCCAGGTGATGGGCCTCGGCGTACTGGAGCATTTCGTTGATCTCGGCCGGGGACATCCTGGGCACACCGTAATTCGAGTCTGACCCCACATACGGATCAAACATGTAGGCCGTCTGAGATCCGAGGGCGCCGTCGGAGAAGAACTTGAGCCCACCCAGGCGCAGCGTCGGCTCGCCCCAACCCGAACGGAGTCCCTGCTTCACGACTTCCTCGGCCTTCGGCAGGCGCACGTAACTGACCAGATCAAGCGGGCGCCCGATCCAGTTGTTGTACGCCTCCCACGCCTCCCACGGACCCATGTCGTGGGCCGCCGTTACGCCGAGCCTGTGCAGAAGCGAGGCGCCCCGTTGCAACGCCGCCGCCTCCTCCCGGGGCTTTGGCAGAGGAATCTGTTTTTCGACCAGCTCGTAGGCGGTCTCGATCAGGATGCCTGTCGGTTCACCGTGATCGTCTCGAAGGATCCTGCCACCTTCCGGGTCCTGAGTGTCGCGCGTCACCCCGCACTCCTGGAGTGCTCGCGAATTTATCCACAGGCTGTGCGCGTCCTTGGAGAAGATCGCCACCTTGTGATCGGGCGCGACACGGTCGAGATCCTGCCGGGTCGGAAAACTCGGCGGGTCCCAG
>JAUVRN010000233.1 GCA_030597645.1 Candidatus Zixiibacteriota bacterium | reverse complement strand
TGACCCTGCTCGCGGACGGCCGCATGGATCGCGCCGGCACACTACTGAGCGATCAGGGTCGTGTGGGTGCGCTAACCACCGGAGCGGCGTCATACCAGGTGCTCGATCTCGATTGTGCCCGCCGAACGATCCCGGAGTGGCTTCGGCCGCACGAGATCAGTCGATTCAATTCGGAGATCCCCGCACCGGTGGGGAGTCTCCTGCAGACGCTCTTGATCTGGGATCGCGCCGATGTTCCGCTGCCGTGCGAGGTGAGGGAGGCGCGCGCGGCTGAGTCGTTCTCGCAACTGGCCCGACTCGGACTCGTTGTTCCGTCACCATCGGGCTGGCGACTCTCCATGCTCCTGCGATTGATGCTGTGGTGTGGCCACGGGACGCCCGCCCGGGATGAGCATCCCGATCATCTTTCGTTGCTGTTTGACGGGGTGCGTTCGCTGAGGCGATCGGGACGCTGGATTCAAGCTGGCCGCCTGGCGCACGAGATCATCCAGGCCGCACCGGAGCAGGCGGCGTCCCGCTTTGGGTTACGCATCACGGCAGTCATGGGAAGGGCTCATCTGCAGGACTATCAGACGGCCCTGCGCATTCTCGACGACGATGCCGGTCCACAGGCTCGCAGATTCTGCTGGCCCGCCAAATGGAGTACGCGCATCACCGCACTACGCGCATTCATGACCGCGGAAACCGGCGATCTGACCACGGCCTCCACACTCTTGCGTTCGACCGGACGCGAGGACACTCGAAGCCGGGAACGTTTCTGGATGGTCCTGGTGGGCTGCTGGGTTCGGATTCGGCTGGGAGAGTACCGTCGATCAGAACGACTGCTCGCCAGGCTCCTTCGACGTCGCTCTCCGCAGGTCGCATGGATCGACAGCGTGATGCTGAACTGGCGGGCTTCCGCGCTCCTTTTCCTGGAGCGATATCAGGAAGCGGCAGCGCTGTATCAGGATGCACTGCAGGCCGCCGCCGCGGCCGGGTGGCAGGACCGCGCCTTTAACCTGCTATTCAACTCTGCGCTCGGCAAGATCGACACCGGGCAGTACGATCAGGCGGAGCGGCAGCTGCGGGGGTTTATCACACGTTGCGAAAGGGAAGGCAGCCTGCATCTGCTACCCGGAGCGTGGGCGGAGATGGCGCGGATCAGCGATCATGTGCCGGGTCGGCCGCCGGCACGGTGGGCGCTCGAAAAAGCACTCAGCATGGCGGAGCACACCGGGACACTTCCGTCGGCCCAGTTCATCGTCTGGGGCCTTGCCAACCGGGCGAGTGACCGAAACCGGCTGGACGACGCGGAGCAATACCTCAATCGTCTGGCCGAGCTGTCCCGGCGAGTCGGTCAGCCCTATCTGGAGGGTGTGGCCAAGTGGGAGCTGTCGCGGGTATTCTGGGTCCGCGGTGGTCAGGACGAAGCGTTCGAGCTGCTGAGCGACTCGTTACAGATTCAAATGCGGCTTGGGCAGCTTACCCGGGCTGCCGCGGTGTGGCGCCGACGCGCCCAGTTTCTGCTGGAGCTGGAGCGGCTGACCGAAGCAGAGCAGGCCATCATCGAGGCAGACACGCTCTACCGTCGTGTACCTGGTTCGCGCGACGAGATGTTCGTGGACCTGCTGCGCCTCGAACTGGCTATCCGGAGAGGCAACGACAATCTTACCGAGGCCGATCTGGACTCCATTCGCCTGGACCGGGCGGGTGGCAGCAGGTACCTGGCCTATGCGTATGCCCTTCTGGCCATTGGGTTTGCCTGCCTCGATGATTGGCTGACCGCTCGACCGTACGCCCGCGAAACGCTCTCGTATCTCAGCCAGCTCGGTTACGAGTACTTCGCCGGACGTGTCCTGGATCTCGCACATCGCGTCAAAAACCGCTCGCGCGCTGCACGGGAACTGGTATCTTACTGGCAAGAGACGCTTCCATATTCCAATCCATAGCAAAGCTCGGGCAAGGGGACGGGGATGCACTCACGTGATCAAAGCAGTGTCATTCACCAGGAGCGCCACATCACGTCGCGACAGTTCAATGAAATCGCCGCTATGGTGGCAACCATACCCGAGCCGGACACGCTGGTGGAGCGGATCCTCCACTTCGTCCGCGTACAGCTGGCGGCAGACCGCGTAGCCCTGTTCCGGTTCACGCCGGATGGCGAAATCGACCTGTCCGGTGCGATGGGTGCCAGCGGCGACGAAATCGAAGAAATCGCCGAATTCAGCCAGAGCGTCGTCGATGAGGCGCTGGAAAACGAAGGATACCTGCACATCCCCGACGCCCGGGAAGATGCGGAACTGGCCAAGAAGGCCAGCGTTCAGCGTCTGAACATCCGGTCGGTGCTGGCCGCGCCGCTTCTCCGGCAGGGCCGTGTCGTGGGCATCCTATACGCGGACACGCTGAATGTCCCGGGTGCATTCGTCGATGGCGACCGTGAATTGATCTCCGGGCTCGCACACCTTTTGGCCTCGGCACTCGAGCAGGCACGCACGTTCCAGGATCTCCGCCATCGAGCGGGGCAGCCACGTCGTCCCGGCCGCGCACGCCTGTCCTTTCCCGGCGTGGTGGCTGAGAGCCGGCGGATGCAGAAGAGTCTGAGGCTGGCACTCAAGGTCGCGCACACCGACAGGACTGTCATCCTCTCCGGAGAGCCGGGCACCGGCAAGGAAGTGGTGGCCGACATCATTCAGCAGCACAGTGACCGTGCCCGCGAGCCCTACCTCAAGGTCAATTGCGCCGCGGTGCCCGAAGCCAATCTCGAGTCGGAACTGTTTGGTGTGGCCGCCGGTGCCTTCACGGGGGTCGTCGCCCGCGAAGGGCTGTTCGAGCTCGCCAACGGAGGGACGCTGTTTCTCTACGAGATAGGCGAATTGCGACCGGCCTCACAGTCCGCCCTGTTGCGGGTCATTGAGGACCGGATCATTCGCCGTGTCGGCGGCAGGCGGATGGTCTCCGTGGATGTGCGTCTGATCGCGGCCACCAACAGCGATCTGGAGCTGGCCATCAAGGAGGGCCGGTTCCGAAAGGACCTGTTCGACCGGATCAATCAGTTCGCCATCCACATCCCGCCTCTGCGGGAGCATCCACAGGATATTCCGGCACTCGCCCATCACTTCCTTGAGCAAGAGCGGCGGCGGGGTGACGGCAGTCGTTCCCTTGCGTTTCTGCCGGCCGTAATCGACTGGCTGGTGGATTCGCCGCTCCATGGTAACGCCCGGGAAGTCTCGAACATCGTCGGCAAGATGGCCGCCATGGACTCGGACGGTGTGCTGTCCTGGGACGATCTTCCACCGGACGTTAAGGCCGTGCGGGAGCTTCAGTCACCCAAGTTCGATGAAGGTTCTTCATTTGACAACATGATGGCGATCGCGGAGGCGAGCATTCTCAAGCGTGCACTGGTCAATGCGGAGGGTCGCATCCGCAGGGCTGCGCGTGCGCTCTCGATGCCGGAGGCGACACTGCGACGGCGTCTGAAGATGCTCGACCTGCACCAGCCGACCATGTTTCAGATGCGCCGGACACGCAGAACGCGCCGTACGCGACCCCAATTAGACAGTTAGCGCGCCGCTCGCTGCGCACCATAACCGTTTGGTTGGCAACATATTACGCCATTGTGTCCCACTGTCCCCCATAGATGGCGCAGTCGGTGTTCGTCTTTCGTACAGTCCTTCTGATGCCATCGTCGTAACATAGTGCGAGGCAACAAGTTGTAAACTTGGCACAACGCCGGATACCGGCACCCTGTGTGCTTTAGAATCTCCAAACCCATAACGCAGGGAGGTTCTTCATGCAGCAGGCCAGATCAACACGTCTCACGCTGGCAGTTCTGTTTGTAGTGGTCCTCGCTATCCTCGTGCCGGCCGCGGCGGTAGTCGCGGACGGAACGGGTGGCGGACCGTATCCAGAGGGGGGAACCGACGACGGTGTCTCGAGCGTCCAGCCGTTTCCTCTAGGACCCGAGCTCACGGCCAGTGCGCAAGCGCTCCTGCTCATCTACTGATTCCAGCGGGAATGCAGCGCCGTCCCTCCGTCCCTGCAACTCGTATCGGCTCCTGATCCTGTGCGAGACGGCGTTGACTGAAGCACAGGTGGGGGACCGCCTCGAGCAATGTCTGCCGGCTGGAGGCCGTATGGTGGAGTTCTTTGCACGGCATCTGCGCACGCGGGCGGCCCGGCTTCGCCTGGCAACCTGTATGCGCGGATGGGCCGGGGTGCGGGTTGCGCTGGTGCGCAGGCTGGAGCGGCTGACGCCTCGTGAGCTAGCACTCGCCGGCGTTTGGCTGCGGACCCGGGGCGCGGCCGCCGATTGGATCGTCCTGACCGTCCACGCTCCGCGATCGCGTCAGGACTCCAGGCGAAAGGCCCTCCGCGTGTGTGCGTCCCTGGGCATCGATGCCGTCGTGGAGCTGGACGGCGCGCCGATGACCTGACCGCACCGCAGCAGTCCCCGGAATCGGC
>JAUVRN010000467.1 GCA_030597645.1 Candidatus Zixiibacteriota bacterium | reverse complement strand
TGGTGATGCCTGCCTTCTCCAGGGCGCGCTCCACCTTGCGGCCGGTGACCCCCTGATTCACGAACGACACGAGCATCAGGTGCGTATCGGTGCCGCCCGATACCAGCTCCTGGCCGCACGCCAGGAGGGCCCGGGCCAGGGCCTGCGCATTGCTCACAACCTGCTGTTGATATGGCCTAAACTCGTCGGACAGGGCTTCCTTGAACGCGACGGCCTTGGCGGCGATCACGTGCATCAGCGGTCCGCCCTGCAGACCCGGCATGACCATCTTGTCGAGCCGCTCGGCGTAATCCGCCCTGCACATGATCATGCCGCCGCGTGGGCCTCGCAGCGTCTTGTGCGTCGTGGTCGTGACGAAGTCGGCAAACGGCACCGGCGACGGGTGCAGACCGGTCGCTACGAGCCCCGCAATGTGGGCGATGTCGACCATGAGGTACGCTCCGACGTCATCGGCAATCGCGCGGAAACGCTCAAAGTCGAGTGTGCGCGGATACGCCGACGCCCCGGCGACGATCATGCCGGGACGTACACGGCGCGCCTGTTCATGCACGGCGTCGTAGTCGATCTGCTCCGTCTCCCGGTCCACGGTGTAGGCTTCCACCTCGAAGAGCATACCGGAAAAATTGATCGGATGACCGTGCGTGAGATGGCCGCCGCAGGTGAGATCGAGTCCCAGGATCGTGTCGCCCGGTTTGAGCACGGTCAGGTAGGCCGCCATGTTGGCCTGCGACCCGGAGTGCGGCTGCACGTTGACGTGGTCACACCCGAATATCTGTCGGGCCCGGTCGCGGGCGAGATTCTCTGCCACGTCGACGAACCGACAGCCGCCGTAGTAGCGTTTGGCGGGATACCCTTCCGCGTACTTGTTCGTCATGACCGATCCGACGGCTTCGAGCACGGCCTCGGACACGAAGTTCTCCGAGGCAATGAGTTCGAGACCCGATGCCTGTCGCTCGGTTTCGTCGTAGATCGCGCGTGCGATCTCGGGGTCGGTCTTGAATAGTGAAGAGTTCGTCATGGCATGCTCCACGGGATGGGCGAGTCGACGTACCGTCGTCGAAGGACGCCCGTCAGGGACCGGTCGATGCCTGCGCGTGGGGCTCGAGCGCGGAAATCTTGCCGACACGCCGCTGGTGCCGTCCTCCCTCGAAGCGGGCACCCAGCCAGGCCTCGACGATCGCCTTGGCCTGCTCCGGCTCGACGTATTTGGAGGGAATCGCCAGCACGTTAACGTTGTTGTGCTGCTTGGCCAGTTCTGCCATGTCGGTGTTGAGAACCACCGCCGCGCGGACGCCCGGGATCTTGTTGGCCGCAATGGCCATGCCGGTACCGGTCCAGCAGAACGTCAGACCGTAGTCGACCTCGCCTGTGGCCACGGCCCGTGAGGCGGCCTCGGCGAAGTCAGGATAGTCGACTGCTTCGTCGCTGTCGGTCCCGAAGTCGATGATCTCATGACCCAGCGATTCGAGGTAGCCGCGGATGTCCCGCTTGAGCTGGTACCCCTTGTGGTCTGCACCGAGTGCGAGTTTCACGTGGCCTTCCAGAGTGTCTCTGGGACACGACACGGTCAGCCTGCTAGGCTGAAACCGGTTCCTGCGTGAGTACTTCCTGGACGAAGGTCAGCCAGCCGAAGCGATCGGCACTGCGGCTTTCGACGATATCGAAGAAGGCTTCCTGAAGCCGCCGTGTCACCGGACCTCGCTTGCCGGTGCCCACGGGGATGCGGTCGATACTGCGGATGGGCGTGATCTCGGCAGCCGAACCGGTGAAGAACACCTCGTCGGCCAGGTAGAGCGCCTCACGTGGAATGTTCTCCTCGATGACTTTCAGGCCCATCTCTTCGGCGAGCTTGATCACGCAGTTGCGTGTGATGCCGGGCAGAATGCTGTTGCCGAACGAAGGCGTGATCAGCACCCGGTCGCGCACCAGGAATACGTTCTCTCCAGAGCCCTCCGATACGTGACCCGATGAATCGAGTGCGATACCCTCTACGTAACCGTGACCGAGCGCCTCCTGTTTGATCAGCTGGGAGTTCATGTAGTTGGCGCCGCACTTGGCCATGGCGGGAAACGTGTTGGGAGCCATGCGCTGCCAGGAGGAGACGCAGACGTCGACGCCCTGCTCCAGCGCCTCCGGTCCGAGGTATTTGCCCCAGCGCCAGACCGCGATGGTCAGGTCCACCGGGCAGGACCTCGGATCGACGCCCAGCTCTTTGTATCCGCGGTACGCGACGGGGCGAATGTACGCCGCGTCGAGATCGTTGACGTCGATCAGTTCACAGATGGCCCGAGCCACCTGCTCTCGCGAAAACGGGATCTCCATGCGGTAGATCTTGGCCGAGTTGAACAGACGATCGACATGATCCTGCAGGCGAAACACGACAGGGCCGCGATCCGACGCATAGGCGCGACCGCCTTCGAACACGCTGGAGCCATAGTGAACCACGTGAGAGAGCACGTGAATCTTGGCGTCGTTCCAGTCGACGAACTCGCCGTTCATCCATATCTTCT
>JAUVRN010000332.1 GCA_030597645.1 Candidatus Zixiibacteriota bacterium | reverse complement strand
GCCAACTACGCCATGCACGCGGCCGCCGAGGACAAGCCCCTGAAGCCGGTGGGGGAGTGGAACAACAGCCGGATCGTCGTGAACGGCGACCAAGTGGAGCACTGGCTGAACGGGGCGAAGGTCGTGGAGTTTGAGCGCTGGAACGACGAGTGGGAGAACCTCAAGAACTCCGGGAAGTGGCAGGACGCCCCCGACTACGGCAGCGCCGCGACCGGCCACATCGTGATCCAGGACCACGGCAATCCTGTCAGCTACCGCAACGTCTGGGTGCGGGAGATCTCGGGAGTTCTTCGAGTCGAGGTGGAGGACGACTATACCTGCCGGTCGCCCGCCTCGCTCGGAACAGTTCGGTTGGAAGGGTAGGGGCGACCGTTTGGAGAGATTGGAGAGAGGAGAATTCTGTCACATGGTCGTTCATTCGTGATGCGTTCGATGATGCGTTCCGCACGCCCGTGGGTGTTTGCTGCATTGCTCGTCGCGGTCCCCACAACCGTCTTCTGCCAGGGGCTCCCGCAAGCCTCTCCCGAACAGGTGGGCCTATCGTCCGAGCGGCTCGCCCGCATCGGAGCGATCATGCAGGCGCACGTGGATGACGGCCGCATCGCGGGGGCGGTGGGTCTCATTGCACGCCGCGGCAAAGTCGCTTACCTCGAAAGCTGGGGCCTGCGGGACATGGGGCATGGGGCTCCGATGGAGACGGACGCCATCTTCCGCATCTATTCCATGACCAAGCCCATCACGAGCGTCGCGGTCATGATGCTGTTCGAGGAAGGACGGTTTTTCCTGAGCGATCCGGTCGGCCGCTACTTGCCGGAACTACGCGGCCTCGAGGTCGCGGTGCCGCCTGACTCCGCCTCCAGGGAGCGCATTACTCGGCGGACCCGGCCGATCACGATTCGCGACCTGTTGCGCCACACCTCGGGACTCAGTTACGGGTTCTTCAGCGACACGTATGTCGACTCGCTGTACCGGGAGGCGGGCGTACTGTCCCGCGATTCCACGCTCGCGCAGATGGTAAGCACACTCGCCAGCCTTCCGCTGCTCTACGAGCCGGGCGCACGGTGGCACTACTCCGTTTCGACGGACGTCCTAGCACGCCTGGTGGAGGTCGTGTCGGGCATGCCGCTGGATCGGTTTTTCGAAGAACGCATTCTCGATCCGCTCGGTATGCACGACACCGAGTTCTACGTGGATCAATCGCGGCGAGATCGGCTCGCGCGCATGTATCGGCACGATCGTAACGGGAATCTCACGCCGGGAGACTCGACCGAATTCTTGAGGAAGCCATCGTTCTTGTCAGGCGGGGGCGGCCTCACGTCCACGGCCTCTGACTACGTCCGTTTCGCGCAGATGCTGCTCAATGGTGGGGAACTCGATGGCGTCCGTCTCCTCGGCACGAAGACGGTCGAACTCATGACGGCGAACCATCTCAACGACAGTCAGAGGAGCGCGTCCTCTGGGTTCGGACGCGGTGTCTCGGTACGGCGCGAACTGGGCGCCGGCGGGATGCAAGGCTCGGTCGGAGAGTACGGATGGGGTGGACTCGCCGGCACGACGTTCTGGGTCGACCCCGAAGAAGAGCTGATCGGAGTATTCATGGTGCACATCAACCCGAACCGCGACATCGATTTCCGGAACCAGTTCAAGAACCTCGTCTACCAGGCGATCACCAACTGAGCCGATCGCTCTGTGCACCAGGGCCGGTCGCTGCAGAACTGGAGCGATACGTCGCCGGGCGGGTCTCGCGGGCGCTTGCCGAGGGAGACGAGCCCAGCGCCCGAGAGAGGGGTTAGCGTGCGGGAGTTCGTATTGTCAACGTTAGCCGGTTTCCCCCGGACTTCGCTAACGTATACAATCTCATCGTAGCAAAGAAGTCCGGCATGATGGCCATGCAGTCGAAATTCTCCCACAGGATGATTTCGTGTTCATTGTCCTGACGCAAGACGAAGACAGGAGGAGCATATGACATCGCGCCTTTCACCCGCTGCACTCGTTGTCACCGTGGTAGTCGGCGTGGCGGCCTGTGTACAGGACAGCACCACGTACGAAACCGAGCACTTGTCCGTGCTGGAAGACAAGATCCGCGGAGGCTGGGCCGGCCAGATGATCGGAGTCAGCTTCGGCGAGCCCACCGAGTTCCGCTACCTGGGCGAGATCATCCCTGAGGAAGAACTCCCCGAGTGGCGACCAGAGATGGTGGCCAGCACGCTCGACCAGGACGACCTGTACGTGGATATGACTTTTGCGGCCGTGCTGGACGAGAAGGGCCTCGATGCCACCACCGACGACTTCGGGGCCATGTTCCGGGACGCCGAGTATCGCCTATGGCACGCCAACCTGGCCGCGCGTCGAGCCCTGAGACGGGGCGTGCCGGCCACCCTCAGTGGCACACCGGAATACAACGCGCACGCCAACGATATCGACTTCCAGATCGAGGCGGACTTCATCGGACTGATGACTCCGGGATTGCCCCAGGCTTCCAACGATATGTGCCTCCGCGCCGGCCGGGTCATGAACTACGGCGACGGCATCCTCGGTGGCGTGTTCGTGAGCGGCATGTACGCCGCGGCGTTCTTCGAGAGCGATCCCCGTAGGATAGTCGAGGCGGGCTTGGCGACGTTGCCGCCGGAGAGCCCGTACGCCCGGCTCATTAGCGACGTACTCGAGTGGTCGCGACAACACCCTGACGACTGGACCGAGGTGTGGCATTTGATCGACGAGAAGTGGGATAGTCGTGAACCGTGTCCCGCCGGCGCATTGCACCCGTTCAACATCGACGCCAAGATCAACGGCGCCTATGTCGCACTCGGCCTCCTGTCCGGCGACGGCGACTTCTATGACACGATGGTGATCGCCACGCGCGCCGGCCAGGACTCCGACTGCAACCCGGCCAGCGCCGCCGGGATCCTCGGAGTGGTCCTGGGCTACAGCGGCATTCCCGACGAGTTCAAGAGCGGCATCGACGCCATCGCCGACGAGAAGTTTTCCTACACCGATTACACCTTCAAGACGATCGTCAGCAGCACCATGAACCGGGCTATCGCTCTGGTTGAACGCCACGGCGGACGCGTCGAGGGAGACAGCATCATCATCCGGACCCAGACGCCGCTGCCAGTACAACTCGAGATGTGGGACGACTACGGTGACCCGGTGGAGAGGGTCTCTGTCGATGACCCGCGCTGGACTTTCACGGGTGATTGGGAGCGTGATCCTTGGGGGGGCCGACGTACGGGCACCAAGGGAGCCGAGGCCTCGATAGGGTTCGAGGGCACCGGCGCGATCCTAGCCGGCACCTATATGTCATCAGGCGGCACCGCTGATATCTACCTTGACGGTGAGCTGCACCGCACCGTCGACGTCTATTCCGATGAAGACGGGGACAAGTACGGCGAATCGGTGTGGCACCTCTTCGGTCTCGAAGCCGGTGCACACGAGGTGCGGGTGGTGGTGAAGGGTG
>JAUVRN010000454.1 GCA_030597645.1 Candidatus Zixiibacteriota bacterium | reverse complement strand
GACCGAGGATGAACCCGTCGGGCTCATCCAGCACGTAATCGACGAAACGCCCCATCCAAAAATCGTCGACTTCACCGGGCGACAGGTCACGGCCGGCCAGGTGCCGGGCGATGGAGTCGGTGGCGGGGACGAATTTGTCCCACGTCAACGCTTCGTCGATCCGGAGTTCGGGCATCTGCATGGTGAGCCCGTCGGCTCGGGGATTGTTGCCGAGGTAGAAGTTGATGCCGCCCTGGGAAGCGATCGGAATGACGTCGCCGGAATAGAGGTAGTTGTGATACATCACGGGCACCACCGGCGCCAACGCGACACCCCAGTAGATGAGCGCCGGCAGAACGCGCAACGCGATGCCACCCTTGCGGTCGGTGATCCAGAACAGCCAGATCCCGGCTCCCACGATGAACACCGCGAGGTTGGGCCGGGCGATCAGCGAGAGGCCGGCCACCAGCCCGGCGGCTGCCAGCCACGCGTTGCCACGGGTCTCCCTGTACCGCACCAGGAGGTAGAGCATCAACAGATCGAGGAAGACGATGATCACCGGGATGAGCAGTGCGTGTTCGTACCAGATCAGCGTCCCGTAGATCGTCATGAAGAGCGCGGCGGCGCGGGCGCTCTTCTCCTCGAAGAGACGGCGCGCCAGCAGGTACAGCAGAACCACGGAGAGGGTGGAAATAATCAGCTGAACGGCGCGCGCCACGGTGATGGATCGAGCGCTGAGCGAATAGACTCCGGCCAGAACATACGGATAGCCGGGCGCGCGAAAGTAGACCTGCGGGTAGGACCAGTCGTTGTCCAACAGTTCGTTGGCCCACTGGTGATGCCAGCTCTCGTCGACCATCGGCGCGTGGAAGAGCGGCGTCTCGTAGGCCGATACAAGGAAAAGTGCCCGAACCGCCAGCGCCAGGATGACCAGGAGCAGCACGAAACGACGGTCGATGCCGTCGCGCGGCGATTCTCTTGCCCGTACCCTGTCCGCAACCATGAGGGCTCCAATATCGGTTCCCGACGGGGCGCCGTCAACGTACCGCGGCAGCCATTGCGATCCCGGACCGGGGAGCCTATTTTGGGCAGACTCAGGACAAAAAATGGATACCCCACATCCGCGGCTTTTTCTAATCGACGGTTCGGCCCTGGTCTACCGTTCGTACTTCGCGTTCATCCGTAATCCCCTGATCACACGCAAGGGCGAGCACACCTCTGCCGTGTTCGGATTTGTCAGTTCGCTGCTCAGGCTCATCCGCGAGGAGGAGCCGACCCACCTGGCCGTGGTCATGGACACGCCCAAGCCCACGTTCCGGCACGAGTTGTACAAGGAATACAAGGCCACGCGCGCCAGGATGCCCGAGGACATGGTGCCCCAGCTCGGCCGCCTGCGGGAAGTGCTCGAGCTGATGCAGATCCCGGTCCTGGAGCTGGAAGGGTACGAAGCGGACGACCTCATCGGCACCATCGCCACCCAGGCGGCCAAAGGAGGCTGCGAAGCCGTGCTCGTCACCGGCGACAAGGACTACATGCAGCTGGTGAACGATCTCGTGACCCTGCTCAATCCCAAACGGGCCGGTGAACCGTCAGAAAGGCTCGATCGCGCCGGGGTCGAGGAGAAGTTCGGTGTCCCCCCGGAAAAGGTGATCGAGGTCCTGGCCCTCATGGGCGACAACTCGGACAACGTGCCCGGCGTAACCGGAATCGGCCCCAAGACCGCGCTCAAACTGATTCTCGAACACGGCTCGCTGGACGGTGTCTACGACAACGTGGAGAGCGTCAAATCCATTGGGATCCGCGAAAAGCTGATCCGCGACAAGGACCAGGCCTACCTGTCTCACAAACTCGTTACGATCGACCTCGACGTACCCATCGAGTGGAAGCTCGACGATTTCGAGACGCGTGCGGTCGATCCCGATCGCATCGAGCCGTTGTTCCTCGAGCTGGAGCTTACGCGACTCCTGGAGGAGATTCGCAGCCGCAGCGGTGCCGCAGCGGTGCCGGCCGAGCCGGAGAAGCAGGCAAACTACCGCTGCGTCACCTCGGCAGCCGGATTGAAGAGCGTCGCCACCGCTATCCGCAAGGCCGGCACAGTCGCCCTCGACACCGAAACCACCGGGCTCGATCCGCTCACCGCACAACTGGTGGGCATCTGCCTCTCATGGACGATGGCGGATGGTGTCTACATCCCCGTCGGACACACGCAGGGCGACCAGGCCGACCCGGAGACGGTGCGGGACATCATCGGCGGGGTGCTCGCGGACACGCAGGTGCGCTGGGTGGCCCACCACGCCAAGTACGACTGGCTGATCATGCAGGGGGCGGGCTTTGATCTGCCGCCGTTCTCATACGATACGCTGCTGGCCTCATACCTGCTCGACCCGTCCAGCCGTCATTCACTGGACGCGCTGGCGCTGGAGCACTGTGGTCACCGCATGATTCCCATCGACTCACTCATCGGCAGCGGCAAGAAGCAGATCTCGTTTGCGGAGGTGCCGCTCGATCAGGCCACGGAGTATGCCGCCGAGGATGCCGATTACACGCTGCGCCTGTACGACATCCTGGAGCCGCGCGTGAGGGAGGCCGGTCTCGAAAAACTACTGGTCGATGTGGACCAGCCGCTGGTCCCCGTGCTCATGGACATGGAACG
>JAUVRN010000048.1 GCA_030597645.1 Candidatus Zixiibacteriota bacterium | reverse complement strand
TCTCTTCGAGGAGAAGATCGCCCGCGCCGCCGCGCTCTTCATGACGATCTACGGGACGCTGATCTGGTACGAGCACGCACTGCTCATTCCGGTGATGATCGTCTTTCTCGATCTGTTGATGCTCTACCTCCTGGTGCGGTACAAGGAGACCCGTGGCAACGCGTGGCTGGCAGCCGCCGGACTGGCGACCGGCCTCTCGCTGATCGCCCGGCCCAACCTCGCAGTGTTCATCGTGGGCGCTGGGATCTGGCTGTTCTGGATCACCGCCCGCAAGCGTGGCATGGCGTCGCGCATTCTGCCGACGCTCATCTACTGGGGTGTCGCGCTGGTGCCGGTGGTGCCCGTGATGTATCACAACTACGTCTATTCCGGCGATTTCATTCCGATCGCTTCCCAGGGCGGCATCAACTTTTACCTCGGCAACAATCCCAGAGCCGACGGGCTCACCATGCAGATGGCCGAACTCCGGATCGACGAAGCGCTGTCGTGGAACGAATTCGTCCCCGCCACCGACTCCATCGCCCGGCATCTGGCCGGCCGTGACCTGTCGCCCGGTGAAGTCGGCGATTATTGGATGGGGCGGTTCTTCGATTACGTGCTGGAGGAGCCCGACGGGTTCGTCCTCGGTCTGCTGCGCAAGACCTACTTTTTCTTCGCCGGTGTCGAGAACCCCGACAACTTCGATCTGTACTTTTACAGGCGACTCAATACGCCGTACGCCGCCATGGTTTGGCGCGCGGGACTGCACTTTCCGTTCGGACTGATTTCGCCGCTGGCCATCCTCGGCGCGGTATGGCTCTGGTCACGGCGCCGTCAATTCGACCTGTTGTACCTGTTCGTACTGCTCTACGCGCCCACGGTAATCGGCGTGCTGGTCACGGCCCGGCATCGATTGCCGGTTGTCCCGATCATGGTGTTGTTCGCGGCGTTCGGTGCGTTCGAACTGGTCCGCCGGCTCACCGCCGAGCCGCTGAAGCGAGCCCTGATCGCGTCCGCGTCGGCCGTGGTCCTGTTTGTGTTTCTCAATACCGAACTGTTCGGGGTCGGCTTCGAGAACCAGCGCCAGTCCCACGTCAACCTGGCGCTGGCGTACAGGAAGCTGGACCAAATGGAGCCGATGACGGCGCACCTGGATAGCGCGCTGGCTATCGATTCGGGATCGGTTGTGGCTCTCAACATCCGTGGCTTGGCGTTCATGGACGCCGGCGATCTGTACATGGCCAAGCAGATGTTTCGCCTGGCGCTCTCCCTCGACAAGCAGTCGGGTGAGATTCGCAACAACCTCGGTACCGTGCTGCGTCGACAGGGCAACTACGAGTCGGCGATGCTGATCTACAACGAGCTGGCCGTACAGCACCCCGAGATGCCGGAGCCGGTATTCAACATGGCGGGCATTTACGCGGATCGGCAGATTCATGACACGGCACTGATGCTGTACGATTCGGTGCTGGCACGTGACAGCACGTACGTCCAGGCCATCAACAACAAGGGATCCGTATTTGAACGGATGGGGGATACGCTCGGCGCCGTGAAGCTGTGGCAGAGTGCTGCGGCAATAGATGCGTCATATGGACAGGTCGTCGTCAACCTGGTGCGATACCACCTGGCCCGCCAGCGGCCCGATTCCGCCGCCGCGGTGCTGGCGCGCGCGCAGGTTCCCTGGCGTGGTTCGGTGGACTGGTACTACCTGTCGGCACAGGCGGCGCTGGCCGGCGGAAACGAGCAGACGGCACGAGGGCTGGTGGCCGAGTCGATGCAGGCGTACCCCGATCACCGGCCGACCCGCTCCCTGGCCGGTCGGCTCGGCTTGCCCTGACTCTGCGGCCGAAGGGACCGGTTAGTTCACCGTGGCCGTGAAACGCAATCCGATGCTCTTGCCCTTCCACCTGGCCGTGGCGAGCGGGTCGTCGTCACCACCTCCCTTGGTGGCCGAGTAGTAGCCGAAAGCCACGGCGACACCCAGACCCCACATGTCGCCAACCCACCACTCCTTGCCCAGCGAGATATCTACAGCGATACCGGCATCGGTACTGCCCCGTATGCCGCTGGCATCGAGCTGGAGTACACCCACTCCGAAAGAGCCGGAGAGATAGATGTTGGCCGGCATCACGTAGTACGTGAGCCCGCCGCCATAGGCCCCCAGGCCAAAGGCCTCCTGTGGCTCCCCGCCGATCGATCCTTGTGTAACGGCCGGGTTCAGTGCGGTCCAGCCCCACAGCGTGCCATGCAGTGCCAGGTTGGGCAGGATGATGCCGCCGATGGCCACGTTGAGCGCACCCGCCGTACCCCAAACGCGGGCATCCGCTGCCGCGAACCTGCTGTCGGTCATCTCGACGCCACCGGCGAGCCGCAAGAGGAATCCGCTTTCGTGGTCCCGGGGACCGGCCCGTGCCGTGGCGGTCATGATGACCGCTGTGGCCACGGCGGTCAGGCTCCGTGCTACAACTCTGCGTGGCGGGATAGTCGGTTCTCCGCGATGGACTCGTCTCCGGGTTGTTCAGGCAGCGACAACCACGTTGGAGGACGGAGGCCGGGCGCGCACCCCATTTCTTGCACGCGGCTGCAGCCGTTGCTATCCGGCGGGGCGAGGCGTATCATAGAACGGCCAAACCTTCACCTCGGGGCAGGACATGGATTCGGACGGGGGCTCCCCGGTTGATCCCGATGGAACCGGGGACCGTTTTACACAGGGCGCACCGGAGTTTGCCGCCGGCACTGTAGTCGGTCATTACACCATCCAGGAGCGCATCGGCGCGGGTGGCATGGGTCAGGTGTATCTCGCCCGCGATACGCTGTTGAATCGCAGCGTGGCACTCAAATTCATGTCCTCGCGGGACCAGGGTGATCCCGCATTGAAGAGGCGGTTCATGCGCGAAGCCCGCGCCGCCGCGTCGATCAGCCATCCCAACATCGTTACGATATTCGAGGTGTCCGAGCACGACGGACGACCGTTCATCGCCATGGAACGCGTGGAGGGTCGGTCCGTCGATGAGCTGGTCGCCGGTACACCCGTACCCATCGACACCGTCGTGGACATAGGCATGCAGTTGTGCGAGGGGCTCAAGGAGGCGCACCAGTCCGGTGTCATTCACCGTGACATCAAGCCGGCCAACATCCTGGTGGATCAGAGTGGACGTGTGCGGCTGGTCGACTTCGGCCTGGCGCGTTCCGAGGGAGAGAGCCGTGTCACGCAGACCGGCGAAACAGTCGGCACCCTCAACTACATGTCACCCGAACAGTTGAGCGGCAAACCGGTCGATTCGCGCTCCGATCTCTTTTCGCTCGGCGTGGTCCTGTACGAGATGCTCACCGGGAAGTGCCCGTTCTCCGGTCGTTACGGCGCAGAGACGCTCTATGCCATCGTCAACCTGCAGCCCGAACGTCCGAGCGCGCTTCGCGCCGACGTGCCGCAGCGGCTCGACGATCTGGTGATGACGTTGCTCGAAAAGGAACCCGACGCCCGCTATCGTTCGGCCGATGACGTCGGAATCGACCTCCAGTCGATTCTCGACGAGCACACCGGGTCGGCCGTGGTTCCACCGCAGCGCGTGCCCGCGATCAGGCGGCTGTCGAGGCTCCGGCTCGTGGCGTGGACCGGCGTGGCCCTCATGGCGGTGGCGGTCATTGTGGCCGTGCTGTCCGGCTTTCCCCGCGAGCTGCGCATCTTCGATTCTCCAACCGACACCGAGGCCCTGGCCGTGATGGGCTTTCAGAACATGGAAGATCCGGAGGACACGGCGCGGGTGGGTCAGATTCTCCAGGAGCTGATCATTACCGATCTGGCGGATGTCTCCTCGATCCAGGTCATCGGCAGTCAGCGCCTGTTCGACGAACAGAAGAAACTGGGGCACACGGAACGCCGGGGGATCGACCAGGCGGTGGCGACGGAGGTCGCACGCAGGGCGGGCGCGGACATCATGCTGACCGGCAATCTCATGCGCCTGGGCGATCACTGGATCCTCAATTGCCATCTTGTGAACGTCGGGGACGGTACGGTGATCATCTCCCGGCGGATCGACGGCGAAGATCTGTATGCCATGGTCGATCAGCTCTCGGGGCAGGTGCGAACCGGGCTGAGCCTGACTTCGGATGTACCGGAACACGAGCGTGTATCCGTGCGCGAGAAGACATCGACGTCCATGGCTGCGTACCGTCACTACCTGGCCGGTGTGGACTTCCTCAATGTCGGATCGCTCGAGCCGGCGATGGCTGAGTTTGAGCAAGCCATCGAGGAGGATGCCGACTTTCATCAGGCGTTCTACAAGCTGGCCTTTGCCCAGTGGTGGTCGCGCGACACCGAATCGCGGCAGGGCTCCGAATCCATCGAGCGCATTCTCTCAGAGCAGCGGTACACCACCGATCGGGAACGCCGCCTGGCTGAAGGCGCACAGGCTATGCTCAATTATCGATTCACGGACGCCGTGGCGATCTACGAAGACCTCTCAGCCGATTATCCCGACGACAAGGAAATCTGGTTCGTACTCGGGCTCGCGTACTCCAATGAGAGCTCACTCAACCGTGTGCGGGCCCTGGCCGCCTTCGAAAAGTGCATCGAGCTGGATCTGACCTACGTGCTCGCCTACCGCGGGATTTATGACCTGCACATGGCGCGACGCAATTATCAGCGCGCGTGGGAGATGGCCAACGATCTGGTGACCATTCAACCGGACGGCCTGATGGGCTACCGATTCCTGGTAGAGGCCGCCATGGCTCGCGGAGATACGTCACAGATTCGCCTCGCGCTGGAGATGGCTCTCACGCACCACAAGACACCGGAGGAGTTGAAGGGCCTCTATATGCACCTGGGTCTGGTGGGTAACCGCATTTCAGATCACCGGGTCTCCGAGAAGTACACGCGTATGGCGCTGGCCTACGATCCCGACACCACGGACTGGCACATCATGGCCCAGCTGGGGGATGCGTTGTTCAACCAGGGCAAGACGGCGGAATCCGGGCGTGCATGGGGAAGGGGCCACGAACTGAACCCCGAGGACACCTGGTGCCTGGGCGGTCTGTGGTATGTTGCGATCAAGGAGCGCCGGTACGATGAGGCCATTGCCTACGCGCAGCACCTTGTGGAGCTACGCCCGCAGTCGCCGCGACGCTACGGCGAGCTGTACGAATCCTATGTTCACGCATACAGACTTGCGGACGCGGACCGCGTGCTGGAGACCGGGCTGGAGGCGATCCCGTCCATCTCCGGCAAAGTGACGCTGCTGGCGCACGCCGCCGGAACCGCGGATCTGGTTCTGGGCAACAGTCGTAAGGCGGAAGGGTTGTTCCGGCGGGCACTGGCACTCGACACGAAAGAAGTGCATACGGGGAAGACGGGCTACGGCGTCTATGTCGGCCTGGCGCACATTTACCGGCGACGAAGGCTGTACGATCAGGCCGAGGAATACGCACAGAACGCACTCAACAACGACTCGGCCGATCAGAACATGCTGGACGTGTTGTTCTGGTCACGCCTGTATCGAGGCGACGTGGCAGAGGCGAAGGCCACGGCACGGGAACGCATCGAGGACGCACCCCGCATTGCGGGATCTTACCTGAATCTCGTCGAACTGCATACGTACCTCAAGGACACCGAGCGTGCAGACAGTGTACTCGAAGTAGCGCTGGCTGCAGAGCCCATGACGCGGTCGCAGGCCAATGCTCTGGCATTCGCCGCAGAGTACGCGCTGGAGGCCGCCCAGTTGGATAGAGCCCAGGCGCTGGCCCTCCGGGCTCGGAATCTCGTGCCCGGTCGGGTAGATGCTATCAGCGTGCTCGGGTTTGCGCTGGAGTTGCAGGGCCGGTATGAGGAGGCTCTGGAGCAATACGCGAAGCTCGATCCTGTGCCGGTCCATATCGTATGGTTGGGCCCGGCGTATCCCCCCGGCTATCTCCAGACCGGCTGTCTCTACCTGAGACGCGGAGACCACGCATCGGCAGAGGAGTGGTTTCGCAAGGCGGAAACCATTGATCCGTCTAATCCTCTGACGCTCCGTCAGCTCGGATACCTGTTTGTTGCGCAGGGTCGGTTCGACACGGCGGAGGTGTATGCCCGCCGAGCGCTGGAGCGCGACAGTTCGTTCTTCAACTATGCCCTGATGGCCTGGTTACTGGCACAGCGCGGAGAGACTCTGGACATGGCGATCGAACTCGGCGAGCTGGCCTTGAGCCGACCTCCCGAGAATGATCCACACGACTTGTACATCACCATGCTGCCGTACGTGCCGTTGCCGGACCACGCGCTGGGGCGGGCATTCTATCAGAAATCGGCGTTCGAGCGGGCGGTCATGCATCTTCAGCGTGCGGCCGATCTGCGCCCCGACGACGAGGCCATCGCCTCGGACCTGCGGGAAGCCAAAATGCGCCTGCAGGGCTGATCAATCTGCTCCCAATCGAAAATCTAAAGCATTGTATGACAGTCTGTTAGCTGTCCGCCTCAAAAAAACACAGAAACTTCTTGAAATTAGGACCGATTTGTCCTAATATAGCATCACGAGAACAGCGAAGTACCGGCACGATCATCATCTCGCACGACACCACGCCTACCCAGTTTGACATCGCGCCAGTGCCGGGCCACTTCCTCAGCGTACGTTGATCGGACTTGTTTGGACAGACATCACTCGGGTGCGTTGAAGCCTCGTGATTCTGGCCGGCAGCAGAGCATCACCGGCCAAAGCAACACGAGCTGCCGGCTTTCTTTATTCTTTCGAGTTTTTGTCACGTCTCGACTGCTCTGGCACTGCTCGGGTCGAAGCGTTCATAGGAATCGCGCGCTCACATCGGTCCGGGAGGTCGCCATGGTTCAACGCCCACGCCACACATTGACTGTCATCCTTGCTCTATCCATCTGTGGTGTGCTGTGCACGGTGGATGCGGCAAGCACACTCGCTGCGGCCCTTTCAGAATCCAGCACTGGGGAAGATCTGGGCACAGGGGTGACTCACTTCATGGAATCCGGATTCTCACAGACGGATGTGGAGGACGTGGAGGAGTGTGGCACCATCTTCACACCTGAGCAGAAGGCCTACGAATTATCTCTGGATCGCAGTAGCTGGTTGCATCCGCAGTCGCGGCTGGCGGCTGCGTATTACGTTCCCATTTCTTTTCATGTCGTGCGCCGGACAGACGGAACGGGCGGGATCACGGATGCGCAGCTGAACATCGCCATGCGCGATCTCAACCTCCAATTCGAACAGGCTGGAATCAACTTCTTCCGAGATCGCATTGCCGGAGAATTCGTTACTCACTACATAAACAGCGATTTCTACTACTACGAGACGGACACACAATCGGAGCGGGATGCGTTGCGCCAGGAGAGTCCTGTGCCCAATACGATCAACGTCTGGTGGATCCCCTACTCAACGGTCAGTCAGTCCACGTTCACCACGACAGCCATTCAAGGCATCATCATGTGGAATAGTCATGCCGGCTATCCGGGCAACCCCTCCACGCTGGCCCATGAGGTAGGACACTATCTGGATCTCTACCATACCCATCGGATCTCGTTCGGGGTCGAGTGTCCGGATGGCAGCAATTGCGCGACGGCCGGGGACCTGCTGTGTGATACACCGGCGGATCCGAAGCTCTCCAACAAGATCCTGCTGTGCAATTACGTCGGCAACGATGCGCTGCCCACCGGTTGCGGAGGCGCCTATGATCCACCGGTTGACAACATCATGTCTTACAGCGGCGCGCCGTGCAGGGATGTCTTTACACCGGAGCAGATCGCGAAGATGATCTTTACGCTCACCACGGCCCGACTCACAGAACTCCAGACCTTCGACAGTACGGATACCGATGGCGATGGCATCTTCGACGTCGCCGACATCTGTCCCGCGATACCGAATCCGGGTCAGGAAGATAGCGACAACGACCACATCGGAGATGTTTGTGATGACTGCCCTTTGGATTCGTTGAATGATATCGATGGCGACGGCCTCTGCGGTGATCTGGACAACTGTCCTTTCGTGGCCAACGTCGATCAGGCGGATTCGGACCTGGACGGGATCGGCGATGTATGTGGTTGCTCCGTCAGCGATACGCGCTGGTACGGGGAGTCCCATCGTGACCTCTTTGGATGGCGGGTGCGGCGAGCCGGCGATGTCAATGCGGATGGCGTGGATGACATCATCGTGGGTGCCATGAATGCTGACGCGCCGGATACCAATTCGGGAGCGGCCTACGTGTACTCAGGCTCGGATCAGTCCCTGCTTTACAAGTTTACCGGGGAGGAGGCCTGGTCCCAGTTTGGAAACACCGTAGCCTCAGCCGGAGATCTCAATGACGATGGCCACAGCGACGTAATCGTGGGTGCCTGGAACCACAACGGTGCCGCCGGCAAGGCGTATGTCTTTTACACCGGTCCTGGTCCGTATCCGATTACGATCTCAGCCGCCGGTGCCAACATGAGCTTCGTCGGGTCAGCCGGAGATGTGCTGGGTTCCTCCGTGGACCACATCGAGGATATCACGGGTGACAGTATTCCCGAGTTGTTGATCGGTGCCACACAGCGTGTGAACGACAATAACGGCTATGTCCAGATTCGGTCAGGGGCGTCGGGGACATTGCTGCGCATCCTCAGTGGTCACATCGCCGATGGTGGCTTTGGCTATTCGATGCGCGCCGCCGGAGACGTCAACGGTGATGACATACCGGACGTCATCGTCGGAGCCTGGATCGGCGATTATGCCAAAGTGTTCTCTGCCGACGACGGAACGGAGCTTCATACGTTTGTCGGAGAACACCCGAATTCGAGTTTTGGCGGTATGGTTGCCGGCGGCGGCGACTTGGACAACGACGGATACGACGATTTGCTGGTGGGTGCACCCGGGTTCAGCGACGGCGTGAAATCGGCGGCCGGCAAAGCGTATGCGTACTCGGGCCAGACCGGTGCCGAACTCCACACGATCGTAGGTGCTGAGAGATCGGATCTGCTGGGCTGGTCGGTGGATGGTGTCGGAGACATCAACCACGACGGTCATGATGACTGTGCGGTCGGTTCACCCCGTCACGACTTCTCTACGACGACGGCCGGGGCCGTAATGGTGTATTCGGGCATCGATGGATCGCTCATCCACCAATTCGATGGATACCACGGGTGGGATTGGTTCGGTAGGGACATCTGCGGTGCGGCAGATCTCGATGGCGACGGTGCACGCGAACTGCTGGTCGGTTCGTTTCGATTGACGCATACCCAATACAATCAGGGGGGAGTCGATGCATATTCCCTGGCCGATGCAGATCGCGATGGGCTGATGGATGGATGTGACTTGTGCCCGGTCG